>JBKCXA010000790.1:0-3216 GCA_046316935.1 Prosthecobacter sp. | reverse complement strand
GCTGTCGGTGTAGCCAAAGCCCAGCGCATGCAGCAAACCATGAATCTCCTCCTCCATCGGAATGAAGCGCACAGGATGCGGCTGGATGAACGGCTGCGAGGTCACGATGCTCAGGCCACCCGGGCGCTTCCAGATGCCCTCAAACTGAACGTCGTCGCCAAAGATGCGATTGCTGAGCCTCAATCGCCGCAAGTAACCCGCTGGCGTGTAGTAGCCAAATTGTCCGAAGCCAGCTTCTCCGGGGAAGGTGGCCTTCCACACTCGCCTTTGCGCCGCATGAAGATACGCCGTGATCTCGCGCCCCGGAGTCGCTCCACGCAAAACAGGCGGCAGATCAACTTCCGTCAGAGCACAGCCGCTGCTTTTTGCAAAACGCTGGAGGCTTTTAAACTGCGCGGCGACTCTTTCTTCCCACTCGGTAACTGGATCCCGTGGCTGACCCACATTTGCCACTCCCAGGCCTGCTCGAGCAGTTTTTGGTCTTCCGGAGAGAGCGGCTTGTTCTGCTTCTGCAAGGTCCATATCCGTTGCGCCTCCTCCAGGGGGATCGGTTGGGGCTCGTTTGTGTTCATGCTCCATTTTGACCGACAGTCTCCAAGACGGCAACCCCTTGTTTTAGACTGATTCAACTCTCCCCTTTTCACCTCATGCTCTCCCTCATCCTCCTCGCCAGCCTCAGCACCGCCGCGCCGCGTGAAGCCCTACCTCTCGATGCACCGGAATGGCCGTTGAACTACCGTCTGCATCTCGAAGGAGAAGCGAAAGTGAAGCTCGGCGATGAACTCATCCTCGATGTGAAGGGCTCGCAAGACATCGTGGTCGAGCATCCGGCGAAAGGAGCGCCGGTGCTGCGAGTGTGGAGTGCAGGGAAACTCGTGCGCGGGCCGGAAGAAGTTCCTGCATTGGCCAAGACGGGCTCAAAAGACTTTCCCGACGCGGGGCTCGATCTCGGCGCGGACTTCACGGCGATGGCGCAGTTTGAGTCGAATGGCGAAGGCACGCTGTTTTCGATGTGTGCGCCCACGGGCAAGTGGTCGCCGGATGCGAAGGCGCTGTTCATTCGCGGCGGCAGGCTGGTGTATGACATCGGCTGGCTCGGCGCAATGAACTCGGGACCGAAGGTGAACGACGGAAAGCCGCGCACGGCCGTTTTGAGTGTCAGCGGCGGCACGGCGCGGCTTTGGCTGGATGGTAAAGCGATCGCCGAGAAGGCGAACTTCACCAAGCCGGATCAAAAGGGGCACGTCTTCAAGGTGGGACGTGCCGCGCCGAACTTCGCGGGTGATTTCACCAACGGCAAAATCAGCGTGGTGAAGGTCTGGAAGCGTTCGTTGCCGGACGGCGAGATCAAATCGCTCTTTAAAGACGGAGGCGCGAGCGCCAACACGCCGGACTTCACGCACGCGCCGAAAGCGGGCGGCAAGCCGGTGATCGAAGGCGGCAGCGGCTGGGTGCAAGCGCTGGAACGCAGTGATCACGCGGAGATCGTGGCCGGATGGAATGCAAAGACGCTCGAAGAAGGTGCGACGATCTACAAGACCCTCTGCGTGGTGTGCCACGGCACGAAGGAGCAGCCGGGATCGCTGCCCACCGCGCTGCGGTTTGCCGAGGGGCAGTTCAAAAACGGCAGCGATCCGTTCTCGATGTATCTCACGCTCGCCAAAGGCTTCGGCCAGATGGTGCCGCAGCCGCAATACACCACCGCGCAGAAGTATGCGGTCATCCATTACATCCGCGAGACCTTCCTGCGCCCGCACAATCCCTCGCAACTCAAGGAGATCGACCTCGCCGCGCTGCCGCGTGGTCTCGCCCGTGCCGAGGCCGAAAAGATCGACACCACACTGCCGCCGTATCAGCGCATGGAACTCGGCAACGCGCTGTTTTGGACGCTGGAGGTCGCTGCGGGAAACATCGCGCAAAAAGGCATCGCCATCCGGCTCGATGACGGTCCTGGTGGCGTGACGAAAGGCCGCGCATGGATGGTCTATGATCACGACACGATGCGCGTCGCCGCGGCGAGCACTGGGACGTTTGTGGACTGGAAAGGCATCGCCTTCGACGGCAGCCACGGCACGCACACGAGCCTCATCGGCGAAAAGCAGTTAGTGATGCCCGTCGAACCCGGTTGGAGCCTCAGCAGTGATTTCGAAGACACCCGCACCGCAGCCAAAGATGGCAAAAAATACGGTCCTGTGGCCGGCTTACGCTTCCAGGGCCTCTACAAGCTTCAAAACCAGAGTGTGATCGCCGCGAGCATTCACGGCACCCGCGTGCTCGAATCGCCCGCATGGATGGATTACGGCTCCACACCGATCCTCGTGCGCACATTGAATGTCTCCGAGGCCAAACAGCCGCTTTTTCTGCGTGTGGCACCCGACAGCGTGAATGTCGTTTTGAAGGGCGAAGGCGAATTGAAACGCGAAAACGGCTTTTGGGTCGCCAAACTGGCTTCGGGTGCTCAATCGCGCTTTTTCATCTCCCGCGTCGATCCGGCATCGCTCGACACGATGGCGAAAAACTTCACCGCGCCGCTCGATCTGGCTCCGTTGACGAAAGGCGGTCCCGCACAGTGGCCGCAAACGGTCGCGACGACCTCGGTGGCGGGCAAAGACGATGCTGCGTTCGTCGCCGATGACTTCTCGCTACCCGTGGATAATCCGTTTCAGAGCTGGATGCGCCCCGGTGGCTTTGACTTCACACCAGATGGCAAGGCGGCCATCGTCGCGATGTGGAATGGCGATGTGTGGCGAGTCGATGGCTTGATGGCGAAAGCGCCCGCCACGTTGACGTGGCGCAGAATCGCCAGCGGGCTGTTTCAGCCGCTGGGCGTGAAATTTCGCGATGGAGAGCTCTTCGTGCTGTGCCGCGACCAGCTCGCGAAGCTCGTCGATTTGAACGGCGATGGCGAAACCGACTTCATCGAATGCTTCAACGACGACGCGCAAGTCACCGAGCACTTCCACGAGTTCGCGATGGGCCTGCAAACCGATGCCGCAGGTAATTTTTATTATGCCAAGTCCGGCCGTCATGCGCTCGACAGCGTCATTCCGCAACACGGCACGTTGCTGAAGGTCAGCGCCGATGGCGCGAAGACGGAGATCCTCGCCACCGGCTTCCGTGCAGCGAACGGCGTGTGCCTCAATGACGACGGCACTTTCTTTGTCACCGATCAAGAAGGCTTCTGGACACCGAAGAACCGCATCAACCGCGTCAAAG
>JBKCXA010000789.1:0-2440 GCA_046316935.1 Prosthecobacter sp. | reverse complement strand
CCGTGTTGGCCGCCACAACGAAGCTCGTTTCGTTGGTCGAGTTATCCACCCAGTTCACCAGGAACCCAGTGGTGTCCGAAGCCACATAACTGAAGGAGGCAGAAGTCACAGTAGGACTGGTCGGGACTTGACCATAGACCTGCTCCGTGGCGCAAAACACCGCGGTGATCAAAACACAGAGCTGGAGCAAGCCACGTGCGAAGGGAATGGTGGGAAAACTCATGAGGGTGATGAACAGGCTACCTGAACAGGACCGTCTTAGTCAATCCATCCCTGTAAAATGTTCGTTCACGAGCCTGTCATGGCAGGCCGCACGCCAGACGGATAAATCGCAGGCCTTCCGCAGTCAGTTTTCCAGAGCTGCCGCTACCACTCACCAGACCACGGGTGTTGAGGTGGTGGGGGAGGCCGTTTTCCCGCACCCAGCTCAACGCAGGATCGGTCACCGCCGTGGTGGAGGCCTCGACGGCGAGGGGAAATCCCCAGCGGGTGAAGGTGACCTCCCACGAGGCCGCGCCTGCCGTCTTTCCCCGCAGGAGCCAGGGATGCCGCACGGCGATTTCCATCCTCGCACCCGCCGGGACGCGGACGCGAAAGGCCGGCTCCATGCCCTGGATGAACTCCGCGAGTCCTAAGCCCGGTTTTTTCGCCGCCGCCAGGAACAGGCTCTGGAGGTCCAACCCGATCAAATTCATGCCGTTGTAGTTCCCGTGGGCATTCGGGGAGGAAAAACCTCCATCGTGCCAGGTGCCGAAATCACTGCTCAGCAGCATGTTCAGCTCCACATGCAGGTGGGCACGGCGCTGGTCGATGCCCGCTCCGGTGTAACCCATGAGACCGATCGGCTGCCCGGCCTTTACTTCATCCCCGGCCTTCACACGGGCCTCCCGCAGATGCGCATAGAGTGAAAAAAACAGGCCCGCCTCTTTAAAGTCATGCCGCACGACGAGGTAGCGCCCGTAGTTGCTCAGCCCGGCGGAGGCCGTCACATACACCACCTGCCCGGCGGCGATGGCCCGCACCTCGTCGAGCGGGTCCCCCTTTGCATCCCGGCGCACCGGCTTCACATCCAGCCCTTCGTGAAACCGGGCATAGGCAATGCCGCCGCCGATCCGCCGCGGATCACGCACGAAACCGAACTGTCCACCTTCCCATGGCGTGGTCGTGCCGCCTTCGAAGTTACGGTCCACAAACTGAAAGTAGCCTTCCGGCCGCTTTTCGAGCAGCGCGGTGTTTTCCGTGGGCAGCACGAGGCCAAGCTGGCCTTTCGCCACCGTGCCGAAAACGAGCAGAAGGGGCAAAAACCGGATTTTCATCATTCCAGCGGAATCTCCTTGCTGCGTGGCGCGGTCACGTCCTCACCCCTCTCGGCACGGCGGGCCATGTCTTCGAGGTATTTTTTCTCCTCCTGGGCGGCCCGGCGGGCCTCACGCTTCTCTTTGTCCGTCGAGGGGGTCATTTCGAAATACGAGGACGAGGATTTCAGGCCGGAGATGCGCGGCAGCTTCTTTTCCATCTGGGCGATCGTCTCATCCGAAACCCCGCGCCAAATGGTGAAGCGCCCGTCCGTGACCGGCGTGTCGATCTGGATGATGTCCACCGGCACGCCGTTCACCACCGTGAGCATCAGCTCGCCATGATGCAGGCGGGTGGCGTTTTCAAGCATGTTCCGGCCATGAGCATCCAGCTTCAGGAAAAGGCCGTTTCCGGCGCCATCATCCGCGGCAAATGGCTCGAACGCCGCGATCGCCCCCTGGCCGAATTCCGGCACCTTCTTGAAGATCAGCTGCTGTCCTTGGAAGGGAAACTCGATGATCTCCTTCGGATGATCGTTCGGCTCACCCTGGATATGCACGGAGAATCGGTACTTCGGCTTCCCGAGGCTCGACAACGTGTCGCAGCTCGAAAGCGAGAGACACAGCGTGGCGGCAAAAACAGCGTGGAGGAGGGATTTCATCGGGGCATCCAATCAGATTCGGCGGACGATTGCAATCGCTCACTCGTGCCACGTCCTGGCGATGCGCTCGATCTTTAGCGCTTTGCCCGTCTTCGGATCGAGGGTGATGAGAGCACCATTCACCCTGACGGCACCGGTGCCCACGCCAAAGCGGGTGGGCATCTGCGTGTGAAAACGCTCCAGCACCGGCTCGATCTGGCTGCCGATCACGCTGTCCATCGGGCCGCACATGCCGGCATCGCTTTGAAAGGCCGTTCCCTTCGGCAAAACACGCTCGTCAGCCGTCGGCACATGCGTGTGAGTGCCCACCACGGCGCTCACCTTGCCGTCAAGATGCCAGCCCATGGCCACTTTTTCGCTCGTGGCCTCGGCGTGGAAGTCCACAAAGATGATCGGCGTCTCCTGGCGCAGCTTTTCCACGCACTCGGTGATCACGGGGAAGGGATTTTCGAGCTGCTGGCCCATGAACGTGCGGCCCTGGAG
>JBKCXA010000788.1:0-13750 GCA_046316935.1 Prosthecobacter sp. | reverse complement strand
TTTTGGTCCTTCCAACCGCCAAAAGCCATCGAGCCGCCAGCCGTGAAAAACACTGCCTGGCCCACGAATGCCATCGACCGCTTCATCCTCGCCAAGCTGGAGCAAAACAACCTCACCCCGGCTGCCGATGCCGATGCGCAGACCTTGCTTCGGAGGCTGTCGTTTGATCTCACGGGGCTTCCTCCCACGGCGGAGCAAAGTGCTCAGTTCTCAGTGCTTAGTGCTCAGAAGACCAAACTGAGCACTGAGCACTCCACACTGAGCACTTCACCCCAAGCTCTCGAAAAGCTCATCGACTCCCTCCTCGCCTCCGATGCCTTCGCTGAGCGTTTCACCTCCCACTGGCTGGACATCACCCGCTTCGCAGAATCCTCCGGCGGCGGTCGTTCGCTGCCATTCAAAGATGCGTGGCGCTTCCGCGACTACGTGCTCGAATCGTTTCGCGAGAACGCGCCCATCGATCGCATGATCACCGAGCAGCTCGCGGGGGATTTGATGCCGTTTGAAAATGCCGCACAGCGTCGCCGACAGCTCACCGCCACCGGTTTCCTCGCCCTCGGCCCCACGAATTACGAAGAACAGGACAAAGGCATGCTGCGCATGGACATCGTGGACGAGCAGCTCGAGACCATGGGCCGCGCCTTCCTCGGCATGACCATTGGTTGCGCCCGCTGCCACGATCACAAGTTCGATCCCGTCTCCACCCGCGATTACTACGCCCTCGCCGGCATCCTGCGCAGCACGAAGACCCTCAAAAACTACACCGACAACGTCGCGCACTGGATCGACACGCCACTGCCGCTCGATGGCAAGGCCGAGGAGGAAATGCAAAAGCACGAGCAGCAGGTCACCGCGCTCAAGGATCAGATCGCCGCGCTCAAAGACGACCTCCGCGATGCCGGCAGCGCCGACCTTCGCCGCAAGAAAACCATCTCCCCCTCCGACCTGCCCGGCATCGTCGTCGATGACACCGAGGCGCAAAAAGTCGGCTTCTGGAAAGCCTCGACTCACTTCGGGCCTTTCATCGGCGAGAGCTATGTGAGCGACAACAACGAGGCCAAGGGCGAAAAGACCCTCACCTTCACACCCAAGCTGCCCAAGGCCGGCCGCTACGAGGTGCGCGTGGCCTTCAATGCCGGCCCCAACCGTGCCGAAAGCGCCACCGCCACCATCCTGCATGCCGACGGCGAGGACTTGAAGGCCTTCAAGCTCGCCACGGATAACTTGAGAGGTCTGCAATTCGCCTCGCTCGGCACCTTCCGTTTCGAGGCGAATGGCCAGGGCTTCGTTCTCATCACCAATGCCGCCTCCCAGGGCTACGTGACCGTCGATGCGGTGCAATTCCTGCCCGCCGAGGAATCCCCCGATACGCCAGTCGCTGCCAAAGAATCCAGCAAGGCCAAGGAGATCAAAGCAAAGCTCTCCGATCTCGAAAAGCAGCTCAAAGCCATCGACAAAAAACAGCCGCCACGTCCCGAAGTCATGTCCGTGGCCGAGGACGAGGCACCTGAAGATGCGAAGATCCACATCCGCGGCAGCATTCGGAATCTGGGAGCCGTGGTGCCGCGAGGCTTCATCCAGGCCGCCTTGCGTCCGGGCGCTCCAGCCATCCCGGCGGATGCCAGCGGCCGCCTCCAACTCGCCCAATGGATCACCTCCCGCGATCATCCACTTGCTTCACGCGTCATGGTGAACCGCGTCTGGCACTGGATCTTCGGTGCGGGCATCGTGCGCACCACGGACAACTTCGGCTCCACCGGCGAAGCACCCAGCCATCCCGAGCTGCTCGACTACCTCGCCGTGAAATTCATGGAGGATGGCTGGAACTTGAAGCGCCTCGTGAAGGAGATGGTGATGAGCCGCACCTATCGCATGAGCAGTAGAACGAGTTTTCCAACTCGTTCAGGAGACGGGTTGGAAAACCCGTCCTACGCTGACCCCGACAACCGCCTGCTCTCGCGCATGAACCGGAAGCGTCTCGATGCTGAATGCATCCGCGATGCGATGCTGGCGGCAGCTGGCACTCTGCAGAAAGACCTCGGTGGCCCCGGTGTGCAGGCCGAAGCCGTCGACGCGAACGATCAAAAGATTCAGAACCTCGAATACGGCTACACCTTCGCTGACACACGCCGCAGTGTTTACACGCCCGCCTTTCGCAATGTCCGCCATCCGCTGTTTGAGGTCTTTGACTTCGCGGACATCAACCAGCCCATCGGTCAGCGCACCACCAGCACCGTGGCCACGCAGGCTTTGTTCCTCATGAACAGCCCGAAGGTGATCGAGCAGGCCCGCGCTGCCGCTGATCTGGTGCTCAAAACGGAGGCCGAGACCACTCAACGCATCCACCTAGCCTTCCAGCGTTCCTTGCAGCGTGCACCGAAGGAGGTTGAGCTGGCCCAAGTGCGCGAGTTTCTCGACTCCAGCGGTTCCGGCAATGCCACGGCCGAGGAAACGCGCGATCTTTGGGCTCGGTTCATTCAAACCCTCTGGTCCACGCCGGAGTTCCGTTTCCTCGATTGATGATTGGCGTTTTGAATCGCCACCATCACAAAGAAATCTTTTTCCAATCATCCAGGCCGCGACACTCTGGACCACATGAGCCGACTGTGCGTCCACACCATCACCACGAAGCCGCTGAGCCTCGAACAATGCCTCGCCGAGTTTCCGAAGCGCGGCGTGAGCGGCATCACCATCTGGCGGCAGGCTCTCGAAGGCCGTGATCTGGCCTCGGTGAAGCGCCAAACGGCCGATTCGGGCATGGACATCGTCAGTTTGTGCCGTGGGGGCTTTTTCCCGGCCAAATCGGCTGCGGATCGTCAAAAGGCCATCGACGACAATCTCCTCGCCATCGAGCAAGCGCACGCCATCGGTGCTCCGCTCATCGTTTTGGTCTGCGGAGCCGTTCCGGGGCAAAGTCTGGTCGAATCCCGCAAACAGATCACGGACGGCATCGCGGCTTGTTTGCCGGCGGCGGAGGCGGCGGGCGTGAAACTCGCCATCGAGCCGCTGCATCCGATGTATGCCGATGATCGCAGCGCGGTGAACACGATGCGGCAGGCGCATGAGATTTGCGATGCGCTTGGCTCGCCGAAGTCGGTCGGCATCGCGGTGGATGTGTATCACGTCTGGTGGGATCCGGAATTGAAGTCGCAGATCGATCGTGCGGGCCAAACGGGCCGTCTGCATGCCTTCCATATCTGCGATTGGAAAACGCCGACCACTGATCTCCTCAATGACCGCGGCCTGATGGGCGAAGGCTGCATCAACATCCGCGAAATCAGCGATTGGGTGGACGCCACCGGCTTCACCGGCCACCGCGAAGTCGAAATCTTCTCCAACAAATGGTGGAGCGGCGATCAGGGCGAGTTCCTCGATCAAATCGCCTCCAGCTATGCACGGCTCTATGCGTGAACTCTCTTCCATGCTCCTTCTTTGCTTCATGGCCGCCACGTCGTTGCTGGCGGAGCAGCCGCTCCAACAGCGTGATCAGTGGCAGCTCGAAGACCCTGCCGCCTGGGAATGGCAAGGCGAGGGTGAGGCGACCACGCTGATGCTGAAAAAGCCATCGCAATACAAGCCGAAGGTCCGCAGGCCGTTCAATCTGGCCTGGTTCGGCGGCGCGGAGTGGGATTCCTTCACGCTCACCTGCGAAGCACGGCTCGATGTCTTCAACAAGGGCAACAACGATGTCTGCATCGCTTTTGGTGGCCGCAGCGAGTCCGAGTTCTACTACGCACATCTCGGCGAAACGGCAGACGGTGTGCATCTCCAACTGCATGTGGTGAACAACGCGGACCGCCAAGCGATCACAACGAATCGTGCGAAGACTCTACCCTGGCAGCCGAACCACTGGCATCAGATCAAACTGATGCGTGATGCCGCATCCGGCAGCATCAAGGTCTGGTTTGATGCTCAACTCGTGCTGGAAGCGAGCGACAAAACGTTCGCCAAGGGACGCATCGGACTGGGTTCCTTTGATGATCTTGGCGCGTTTCGCCATGTGGTTGTGACACCGAGCTTTGCCCCATGATGAACACACGCCCATCACGCCGCACGCTTCAGCGCGCCCTCATCGCGGTTCTGGCCTGCGTAGGCATTACCACGCAGGCACTCGGCGCCGAGCATTGGATCTACCTGGACAATGGTCACGTCCGCCTGGGCATGAACATGGACGCGGGCGGCAGCATCGGGTGGTTCTCGCCCTCGCGCTCCACGGACAATGTGCTGAATGCCTTTGACCATGGGCGCTACGTTCAGCAGTCGTTTTATGGCGACAAAGATGACTCCGACTGGAATGGCAAGCCATGGTGCTACAACCCCGTGCAGGGCGGTAGCTGGAAAGGCATCCCTGCCACAGTGCTCGAATCCAAAGTGGAAGAGCACAGCCTCTATGTGAAGACTCGTCCGCGCCAGTGGGCTAGTGGTGAGGAGGTCGCCGACATGATCATGGAGCAGTGGCACCGTGTGGAAGGCGGGCTGGCACGCCTCCGCTATCGCATGACTTACACGGGCAAGACGGCGCATCAGAGTCGCAAGCATCAAGAACTGCCCGCCGTGTTTGTGAATCCACAACGGCACACGCTCGTGTATTGCGATGCCAAGGAAGCCGCCTGGACTGACGCACCTCTCACCCGCAGGCAACCGGGTCCTCCAGGCACTCAGGGGAATGTTTTCCACAGCAGCGAACGCTGGGCCGCGTGGGTGGATGCGCAGGATCAAGGCATCGGCATCCTCTTTCCACACACGGCCATGGCCACCTCCTACCGCGTCAGCGACAGCGGCGTGGGAAACTGCTCCTACCTCGCCCCTTTGCAGACGTGGGCACTTCAGCCCGGCATGAGCTTCGAGTTCGAGACCGTGCTCGCTCTGGGCACCACGCAACAGATCCGCAGTGTCTTCGGGAAAATCATCCAGCAAACGGCCTCGTCGCCCATCGTCGAGATCATCGCCGGAGGTGGCCGTGCCGTGGAAAACAAGCCCGCGACCGAGTGCGCGGTCACGCAGCCCTTTGGCATCGCCTTTGATCCGCAGGACAACATGTTCATCTGCGAAGAGACCCATCGCCTTCTCCGCGTGGATGCCAAAACCGGCGTTCTCACCGTCGTCACCCCGGCGAAACCCAACGCCCCCATGGGCGATGCGGGCCCCGCCCGAGATGCCAGCTTCCACGCACCGCATAACCTCATCGCCGATACCGCCGGCAATCTCTACATCGCCGACACCTTTCACTACCGCGTGCGCCGCGTTGATGCCCAGACCGGCATCGTCACGACCCTCGCTGGCAATGGTGACAAGGAAGTCTCCGGCGATGGCGGCCCTGCCGTTGCTGCCGGGCTTGGCTGGATCGCCTGCCTCGCCTTCAACCATGACTGCACCCAGCTCAGCATCAGTGGCGATGGCAAAAGCGGCATCCGCGTCGTGGACATGCGCACCGGCCTCATCAGCACGCTCACCGGCCTCAGCGGCAGTCGCGCCCATGCTGTGGACTCCAAGGGCAACGTCTTCATCCCCACGCGCTTCGGTGTGCGCATGAGAAGCCCCGATGGCAAAGTGCAAAACCTCGAAGACCCCGCCGCGATCCCGCCGCTCGCAGGCGTCAAGCACCTCTGGGCGGACCGCGATGACAACCTCCTCATCGCTGACGCGAGCAATCATCGCATCCGCAAGTTCATCGTCTCCGAGCGCAAGCTCGTCACCCTCGCCGGTAACGGTGCCAAAGGCAGCGAAGGCGTCCCCGGCCCAGCGCTGCAAGCCCTGCTCGGCGAACCGCATGGCGTCGTCACGCATCCACGCACCGGCGACATCTACATCGCCGATTCACGCAATCATCGCGTCCTGCGTATCAAGCAACCTCAATAACCCTCACCACCTTTTCCATCCACACACACCCTATGAAAACACGCAGAATCGGCATCATCATGAACGGCGTCACCGGACGCATGGGCACCAACCAGCACCTCATCCGCTCCATCAAGGCGATCCGCGATCAAGGCGGCCTCAAGGTGGGCGATGACCTCGTCATCATGCCCGATCCCATCCTCACGGGGCGCAATCACGACAAGCTCGCGGCACTCGCCGCACGCACGGGCGTGACGCGCTTCACCACGGATGTCGATGCGGCGCTCGCGAACCCCGATGACGAGATCTTTTTCGATGCCAGCGGCACGCTGCAACGTGCGGGCTTCATCGAGAAGGCCGTCAAGGCGAAAAAGGCCATCTACTGCGAGAAACCGACGGCGGTGGAGACGGCGGAGGCGCTGCGCCTTGCCAAAGTGTGCGAAGACGCCGGTGTGAAGAACGGCGTGGTGCAGGACAAGCTGTGGCTGAGCGGCATCCGCAAGTTCAAGCTGCTGAAGGACCAGGGCTTCTTCGGCCGCATCCTCAGCGTGCGCGGCGAGTTTGGCTACTGGGTCTTCACCGGCCTCGATGCCGATCAGCCTGCGCAGCGTCCGTCATGGAATTACCGCAAGGAAGACGGCGGCGGCATCATCGTCGATATGCTCTGCCACTGGCGCTATGTGATCGACAATCTCTTCGGCAAAGTGAAGGCCGTGAGCTGCATGGGAGCCACGCACATCCCGCAGCGAGTCGATGAGCGCGGCAAAAAATACGACTGCACCAGCGACGACGCCTGCTACGCGACCTTTGAGTGCGAAGGCGGTGTCATTTGCCAGTTCAACAGCTCTTGGACCGTCCGCGTGCGCCGCGATGACCTGCTCACGATGCAGGTCGATGGCACACACGGCAGCGCCATCGTCGGATTGCGTGATTGCTGGGTGCAGAGCGCAGGCGTCACGCCGCGCCCGATCTGGAACCCTGACATCCAGCAGCCGATCAACTTCTTCGAAGGCTGGCAGAAGGTCCCCGACGCCACGACCTACGACAACGCCTTCAAAATCCAGTGGGAGGACTTCCTCCGTCATGTCGTGCTCGACACCCCCTTCCCGTGGACGCTGCGCGAAGGTGCCAAAGGCGTCCAACTCGCCGAGCTCGGCCTGCAAAGCTGGGCAGAGCGCAAGTGGCTGCCGGTGACGGACCTGTGATGCCTCCCGGTCACCCGATGGCACGATTCAGCGCATTCTTGGTGATGCGCTGGACGCGTTCATCGGGGCCATGCGGACGTGAGAAATGGCTCCAGGGGATCATGTGGCCCGGAGGATCGCTCAGGCCTTGGGCCCAGAAGATGGTGGTGGCGTTGAAGACGATGTTTTTCTTTGGTCCTTCGAAGACTGTGGCTGCGTATTTGCCGAGACGGGTGCCACCGGCCCACACATTGCCTTCGGCGATGACTTCGAGGCCTTCGCGGGTCGTGTCGGGATCACCGTGGAATTCCCAGCCGACGAGGCCGGGGATGCTTTCGCCCTTTTTCATGCCGGTGCCTTCGAAGAGCCAGTGGTCCGGCTTGGCGCAGGTCCAGTCGCCGCCGCCGTTGAAGGGGACGGTGGTGCGTGCGCCGATGATCTCGCGTTCATCGGGGCCGGGCTTCTCAAAGGGGCCGAGCACCTTGGAGTAGGCTTCTTTTTCTTCTTCGCGGAATTCGCCGTAGCAGGTCTCGCGGGTGAGACGGCGGTTGGCATCGCCCTGGGCATTCGGCGTGAAGGGCGTGACCATGTAAACATCGTTCGCGGAGAGCCAGAGCACGCTGAGGCCTCCGGCGATGGCTTGTTTCACGTTTTGATACTGCCGCACGTCCCAGTACTCGTCGTGACCGATGCTGATCATTGTTTTGGCACGGCTAAGGTTGGCCGGATCGAGGTTGTCCACGTTCGAGCAGTAGGTGACATCGTAGCCTTCCTTTTCGAGCCAGTAGCACAGCGGGTATTCCCAGAGCAAAAACTCGCCGCTGCCGATGCTGAGCGGGTTTTCAAAGATCTGGACGTATTTGCCGTAAGGCCGGTCAAAGCTGCAACTGACGCCCGGCGCATGCGCGGCACGCGGATCGGTGTAGAGCGATTCATTCACCGGCCAGCGGTTGTAGGCCTGCCAGGTGTTGTCACTGCACTGGAAGAGGATGTCGGCCGGACGGTCGTCTTTGACGATAAAGATGATGTAGCTTTGCCAGTAGGGCTTGTCCGCAGCCTCGGGTCGTGTCGTGAGCCGGCCAAGATACACGCCGCTGGGCCAGTCGGCCGGAATCGTGAGCGTGGTGCTGGCCTGCCACTGGCATTCGCGGAGGCGCTGATCCCCCATTTCAGGCACGGGCTGCTCTTTACCTTCAAAAGGGCCGAGCGTGGTCATCAGCCGGGAGCCCGCGCCGCCGTAGTAACCCATGCGAAAGATCTCGATGGAGAACTTCGCGGCGGGCTTGGTGCTCACGAAGATGCCGATCTGCTCACCGGCCTTCACGGATTGCTTCGAGCAATAGCCTTCGATCAATGAGGTGCGGTAGGCCTTGCCACCATCCGGCATCACGCGGGTGAGCTGCCAGGCGGTGGTGCCCGGCTTGGCATTCTCGAGCTTGATGAGATCCGGCTGTCGGGAGGCCGCGGGGGCCGCAGACAGGAAGGTCCGCCCTACGGCGGCGGCGCTGGTGGTTTTGAGGAAATCGCGGCGGTCCATGATGGATGCATACGGCCGCACACCGCAAGGTTTAGCGGGCCGCTTGGATCTCAACCACATCCCCCTCGGCATTCATGAGCAGGAGGAATTTTTTGCCAACCATGGCCTTGTTGGCCGAAGGCGGGCCTTCCTCGCCGGGATTGCCGATCATTTTTTCGGGGAATTTCACATAGAACTCGTCCGGGGCCATGCCGGTGCGCTGCGCCTTGTCCATCACTCCGGCGATGATCTCCTGACCGGCGCTGTCCTTGAAGTAGAGCTGGCTGGAGCCGGTGTACCAGACGCACTTCACATAGGTGACGGTCTTTTTCGTCAGCACGGGCTGGCTGGAGGACACGCTGGGATTGCGGGCTTTGTTGAGGACGAGGACGGGGTTGGAACCGGGCTCAATCGACATGCGATGGATAGTCTCGGTCTGCGTTTTGGCATTGAAGCTGCCGAAGAGGAATTCCTTGCCACCGGGCAGCCAGGTGGGGAAGTCCGCGTAGATGCCTTTGGGGGTGACGCGGGTGATCTTGCCTGTGGCGATCTCGATCTGAAACACGGCGGAGGGCGGGCCTTCGTCCTCGGGTTTGGCTTCCTCGTCCACGGTCTTGTCAAACAGCGCCGTTTTGCCATCGGGGGAGATGCTCAGATGGGCGGGCATCGAGAGGCCTTCGACGGGTTTGTCCTTCGGCAGATCGGAGATTTTCGCGGGGCCGCTTTCGCCGATCTTGGCGATGAAAAAGCCCTCGAGGTCATGGCAGAGCCAGTCGGAGGTGCCGGGAATGTTGGCGAAGCCGGCCACCTGCCGGGTGGCCTTGTCGATGACGATTTGAAAATCACCGCCGCTGGCGTTCACGGAGGCGAGGGACCAGTCGGACTCGTCGAAGTGGCTGAAGAGAAGCTTTTTCCCATCGCTGCTCCAGATGGCGCCAAACTCGTTTTTGCCTTCGATGCCTTTCACGAGGCTCGATTTGCCTGTGGCGAGATCGTAGATGGCAATGCGGCGGTTTCCGTCCTCATCGGATTGGGTGTAGGCCACCTTGGTGCCGTCCGGGGAGATGCTGGCATCGTAGCCTTCACGGAGCTTGCGCACCTTGGGTTTGGCCTCGGAGAGGTCGGCAGTGGCGATCTGGGTTTCCGCCTGAAAGACCACGGTCTGAGCCGGGGCGATGCTGGCGAGCGAAAAGAAGAGGGCGAGGAGAGAAGAGCGGTACATGGCGCGAAGGATTTTTTCCAAGACGAGACTAGTGGGAGGGCCCGGCACATGCAATGCTCATGCACGATGAAGGCTTTTTTTGTTTTCTTTCTCACCCTCGGCTGTCTCTGCTGTGCGGCGGAAAAAACGGCCGTGCCACGCTGGTCGCCCAAAAACACGCGACTGGTGGTGATCAGCCTCGCCCGCTTTGCCGGAGAGAGGGACGGGGCGACCTCGTTTTCGATCTCGGACCGGCTCGATGATCCGCTGGTGGATCAATTCATCGATCTCGGCGTGCCGGAGGATCAGGTCCTCTACCTCAAAGACGACGAAGCCACGAAGGAGGCCATCACGAAGCAGTTCCCCGCTTTCCTCGGCGAGAGCACGAAGAGCGAGACGCTGATCTTTTACTACAGCAGTCACGGCGGCTACGATCCGAAGACCGGCGGGCATACCTTCTCCGCGTTTGACGGCTCGATGCCCATCGGCTGGTTCGTGGGGAAGATCGAGGCTCGCTTCGCGGGGCGGCAGGCCATGCTGTTTTCTGATTGCTGCTTCTCCGGCGGGCTGGTGGAGCTGGCCAAGGTGCGCACAAAGACGCCCATCTCGTTTGGAGCCTTGAGCACCACCGGCTCCTGCAACCTGGGCTACAGCGGCTGGCGTTTCACGGATGTGCTGATCCGCGCCTGGCGCGGGGATGTGGCGATGGACGTCGATGCATCGGGCGATGTCAGCTTTCTCGAACTATGTGTTTTTGCCGAACGCTACATGGCCTTCGTGGCCGAAGGCAAGCCGCTGTATGCCTCCACCGGTCGCTTCGACTCTGAGCTGGTCCTGGCCGACACGGACCGCCCGGCAAAGGAAGGCGTCGGCATGCTGGTGGAAGCTCGCGAAGGCAAATCCTGGTACAAGGCGGAGATCATCGATGTGCGGTTTAACAAGCGTGACGAACCGAGCGAGCTGCGTGTGCATTTCACGGACAAGAGCCGCTACTCAAAGCGTGCCTGGGTGTCGCCGGATGACATTCGCGAATACGAGTACCCCACCTACGAGGTCGGCACGAGAGTGCAGATCCGCAATGCGGACGGCGAATGGCTTCCCGGCCGTGTGATCGACACCTTCGAGCACATGCACGAGTGCAGCTACGAAGGCAAAACCGAGCTCTACAACGAGTGGATGTCCCCCTCGCGGATTCGTCCACGACGTTGAGTTGCCAAAACAAGGCTCGTGGCGGCGTTTGGATGCCATGCCGCTTCATCTCACCTCACGCCGCCAGTTCATCACCCAGCTCGGAGCCGTCGTGGCTTTGTCGCAGGTTTCCGCCGGAGGCGCGGAGGTCGATGATGATTTGATCGCCGTCCTGAACGACACGCATGTCGGTGCGCAGCAGGCGGCAGATTCGGCGATTCCAACGAACCTCCGCCACACCATCGACTGGCTGCTGGCCCTGCCAAAGCGGCCCGCCGCGGTGATCATCAACGGGGATCTCGCTCTCAAAGATGGACGTCGCGGAGACTATGAACGCTTTGAGAAACTGATCGCCCCTTTGCAGGCTGCGGGTGTGCCGCTCCACCTCACGATGGGAAATCACGATGACCGCGCGGTGTTTTATGACGTGATGAAGCAATCGTCGTCAGTCGTGGAATCCAAGTTCGTCAGCATGATCGAACTGCCCGGCGTGAACCTTTTCCTGCTCGATTCGCTCAAGGCCACCATGGTCACCCAAGGCCTGCTCGGCGAGGCGCAGCTCGCGTGGCTGACGAAGCTGCTCGATGCGCATGCGGACAAGCCCGCGCTGCTGTTTGCCCATCACAACCCGCGTCTCGGCGGTGATCCCCTGCACTTCCCCGGTGGTCTGGAGGACTCGGAACCACTGTGGAAGGCCCTCGCGAGCCGCAAACACGTCAAAGCCTACCTGCACGGCCACATCCACCATCGCAATTTCTTCGAGCACGAGGGCATCCACATCCTCAACACACCTGCCACCTCCTACGTGGCGGACAAGAAGACTTCGACGACCGGCTGGACGATGCTGCGCATGAAGCCGGGCGGCGCGGAAGCCACCACGCACACGCACCAGGCGGATCATGCATGGAACGGCCTGAAGGTGGAGATGAAGTGGCGGGCGTGATTCCAGCGGAGCGCTTTGTTTTCAACCGATCACTTCATGCTGGCACTCAGTGCGGGGCTGCGCTGAAATCTGCCCGCGATGCCTCTGCCTCCTCCCGATCTTCCCGTATCGAACGTGCCAGCTTCTGCGCCTCCGCGAGTGCCATCTGAAACGACCACAGGCACGCCAATGAACCCACCGAAACCCGCGAAGGCAATTCGCGAGGAAGTCGAGCCGGCACTCGAGACTTACCCGCGGCTCCTGCTGGATGCTTTGAGCTATCCATGGCGGCGTGGTGGTGCCTTCATCCTGGTGCCGGGGGCGTTTCTGGCGCTGGCCTTTTCCATCAGCGCCTATGCACCGGTGGTAGGGCTGGCCTCAATGGGCATCGGTGCTTGCTACTTCGCGGCGTTTTATCTTCAGATCGTGGAGACGACCATCGCCGGGCAGCATCGCGTGCCAGACTGGCCTTCGTTTGGCGACTTTTACGATGATTTGATCCGCCCGGGGTTGCAGATGGCCGTGGTGTTTATCATGAGCACGCTCGTCTTCGCATCTGCGGCCTGGGGCTTGATCTCGATGATCGCCTTTGAGGACGAGGAGACGCAGTGGAAGCTGCTGCGAGGTCTGTCTGAGTTGGTTTACGGCTTTTACATCCCGATGGGCGTGCTCGGCCTCGTGCTCCACGGGCATGCTGGCGGAGCGCTGCCTCATCGGGTGATCCCCGCGATCATTCGCTGCATGCCCGGCTATCTCATCGGCGTTGGCTCCCTTACCCTCATCAGCGTGCTGACTAACCTGCTGCACGACTGGGTGCGCCAGATTCGCTTGGCTGGAGTGCTTCTCGGCTGGCTGCTCACGATCTGCCTGATGGTGATGCAGGGCCGGCTGACAGGCACGCTGGGGCTTCGTTTTGCCCGGCGGATCACCGGGGCATAAATCAAGCCTTCTTCGTCTTCACGGCGCGTTTGCGTTCGGGGAAGCAGGTGGTGCAGATGTCGCAGACGGTGCCGTCGCAGCCGCGGGCGGTGCAGTGCTCGCGGCCGTAGAAGATGATCTGGAGGTGGAGCTTGTTCCAGGCGGACTCGGGGAAGAGGCGTTTGAGGTCCTTTTCGGTCTGCGTGACGTTTTTGCCGGTGGTGAGCTGCCAGCGCTGGGCGAGGCGATGGATGTGGGTATCGACCGGGAAGCTCGGCACGCCAAAGGACTGAGCCATGACGACTTGCGCCGTCTTGTGGCCGACTCCGGGGAGCTTTTCGAGCTCATCGAGATCGGCCGGCACCCGGCCGCCATGCTCGCGGACGAGGATCTCGCTGAGCTGGCGGATGGCCTTCGCTTTTTGCGGGCCGAGGCCACAGGGGCGCACGATGGCCTCGATCTTCTCGACGGGCACTTTCGAGAGCTTTTCCGGGGTGCGGCCGAGGGCGAAAAGGGCGGGCGTGATCTGATTCACACGCACATCGGTGCATTGAGCCGAGAGCAAAACGGCCACGAGCAGGGTGAAGGCATCCGTGTGATCCAGCGGGATGGGCGGATCAGGATACAACTGCTCCAAACGCTGCTGGATGAAGGCGGCACGCTCGGTTTTGGTCACGACCGGGAGCCGGAAGGATTACAGGCGCTGCTTTTCGATGCGATCCGCCATCTTGTCCACATGACCCCAGTGGGTGCGGGGCTTCAGGATGGAGAGGCTTTTCGAGAATGAACCCCAGCGCAGCACGCGGATGTTCACATTGCGCACGCCCCATTGGTTCATCTCCGTTTTGGAGGGCTTGTAGAGGTCGATGGTGTTCGTGCCGACGAGGGCGGAGCCGTAGTCATCGACTTGGTAGATGTAAGGGGTGCCCTCGATCTGGAAAATGGTGCCCACGGGATACACGGACCAGTCAGCGGCGGCGCTG
>JBKCXA010000787.1:0-6738 GCA_046316935.1 Prosthecobacter sp. | reverse complement strand
CCATTGGCATGCTGGCGCAGGAGGTCGAGCGGCACCAAGCCGGACACCTCCGCCACGGAAGGGCCCGCGCCATTGACCGGGCCGCCGACGGCGACATCGCCGGGGGAGCGGTCGCAGCTTTGCGTGGTGGTGGTGCCGCTGGTGATGACACGGCCTTCGGCATCGCGGGTGGTGACATCGACGACCTCCTTGCCGTGCGCATCGGTGTGAAAGACCATCTCCTTCGTGCCAACGGCCTGGCCGCTGCTGTTGTGATACTCGACCACCACGACCATGGCCGAACGGCCGCTGGCGTCGGTGCCGGTTTGCACGATGACTGTGTCGCCATTGCTGTCATCGCGGGTGTAGGTGGGCGTGCCGCCCGAGCCACCGCTTCCAGGCCCAACGGTCATGTAGCTGGCTCCACAAAAGACCCGGTTGCCGGTGCGTGAAAAGTCATCCGGCGTCGCGGGAGAGCTCTGGCGGCTGCGTGAGTAGCCGCCACGGATGTCTGTGAGGCCGCTGCCGCGATTCGCCGCGGAGTGCGAGGGCGGCGAAAAGTCGGCCTGGGGCGTGCTGCTGCCGTTTGTCGCGTTGCCTTCAGCATCGAGAGGCTTTTCAAAGCCTGCACCGTGGCGGAAGCCGCCGCCGTTGAGGCCGAGAGAGTCGTTCATGGCATCTGGAATGGCCTTGCGGATCTCCTCCAGGCTGCGGAGGCCTTCGGCGATCTCACGGCCCTCGCGGAGCGACGCGTTGTTTTTGCCTTCGAGAGGCGTGGAAGGCTTCGCGGGCCGGCGGGGCGCTGTGACGGGCTTTTTCACCGGCACCGGACGTGAGGACGCGAGAGGCTTTTTGGATGCCTGCGAGGCTGGCGGTGCAGCTTGCGGCTTGGGTGCCGACTGGATGGCGCGGATGACATGCGGCAGCACCGTTTGGGCGATGCCGATGATCTGACCGGCATTAACGCGACGTGAGGAGGAGCCGCCACTGGCTGGAGCCGGCGAAACGGAACGCGAGGGAGCCGACGGGACATTCGCGACGGGGCGCGGACCGTTGAAGCCGGGCTTCTGAGCGTGCAGCACACTGGTGATGGCCAGAGCGAGGAGGAGGGTGAGTTTCGTTTTCATGGGGATGCGTGGTTTGAGTTCGGGCGGCCTCGAATGGACCGCGTTCATCCCCTGTCTGGCAGCCGCCGGAAGGACGTTACACGCCTGCCGAAAAAAGTTTCACCTCACCACCAGCCGCAGAAACACACCGGGCAGCATGGCGGGATCAAACACGACGCGTCGCATCGACACGATGGGCGTCAGCGGGCTGAGCACGCTGCCTTCGGCGAGGTCGGTCCACTGCTGAAGATCGGCGGACCATTGCGGCACGAGGGTGAGACCGCTGACGGTGCTGCGCTGGCGGTAGTCGAGACGTAACAATCCGCCCTCACGGCTCAGCGTCGGACGCAACGTGGCATCCGGCGTGAGCGGATCGGTGCCTTGAAGAAGCTCGGCGGCATTGCTGAGGCTGTCTTGATCAGCGTCGTCATTCACGCCGCTGAGGCCGGAGGGCCAGGCGATGCCTGCGGACCATGAGGCATAGGTCACGAGCGGAGGCGTGAGAGTCAATCCGACGAGAACGGGGTCATGATCGGCCGCACGAAAGGCATTCGCGCTGTAGAGAGCCTGCTGCGCGGCGGTTTTGCCGATCTGCGTGTAATCGAGCACCACCGGCTCATCGGCATTGATATGCCAGCTTGCCGCGCCGGTGACCTGACTGGACAATGAGGACGTGGCAAAGGCATGATCGAGGTGGCTTTGAGCACCATCGAAAACATACGAGTAGGAGCCTGGATCGTGCAGCGCCTGCAAATCGGTGTAACCGGCAGCACGAAGCATGTCGATGGGGTCTTCCTGCGAGTTGGAGTTCAAATCACCAAACGCCAGCGCGGCATCCACCCCGGTGCTGCTGCGCAGGCTGGCGAGGAAGCTCACGAGGCGTGAGGCCTGCTGCTTGCGCCGGTCATTGAAGGCACCCTGGCCGTCGTTTTGATCCACATCAGCCCCGGTGGCTCCGGTGGAGGTCTTCGATTTGAAATGGTTCACGCAGGCGATGAAGCGTGCATCGGTGCTGATCTCCGTGAAGACCACCGCGAGCGGCCAGCGGTTCCACACGGCATCGCCATCGGTGTGGCTGGTGGCGTCGGGACGCACGCTGGAGGTCTTGTAGATCATCGCCACGCGAATGAGATCGCCGCCAGTGCCGACAGGCTCGGGCACGCGGGCATACACGGTGCCTCCAAGGGCGTTGTTGAGCGCGGTGAGCAGGTTGTCGAGCGCCACGGTGCCGTTGTTTTCGATTTCCATCAATCCGACGACATCCGCGTCGAGCCCGATGATCTCGGCGACAAGCTTTTGCTGCTGCCGCGTGAACTCGCCCGCGAGTGCCGCACCGCGTGAACCGAGCGTGGTGAAGTAGTTCAGGCAGTTCATGCCGGCGATTTTCAAACGCCCGCCAACCGCCGGAGCGGTCGCCGGG
The DNA here is from genome assembly GCA_046316935.1 of Prosthecobacter sp. Taxonomy (GTDB): domain Bacteria; phylum Verrucomicrobiota; class Verrucomicrobiia; order Verrucomicrobiales; family Verrucomicrobiaceae; genus Prosthecobacter. Next base: position 4,233 of record JBKCXA010000787.1, on the reverse strand, counting down.
CGAGGATTGGCATCAGCAAAAGTCACGGGTGCGGCAGGCTGGATCTTGTTCACGCCATTTGAGTAGCTGAAGAAGCCGGTCACGCTGCCGGTGGTGTCGCCACGGCGTCGCGTCTGCTGCGCATTGAGATAGGGCATCGGGTTGGGATTGCTCGTGAGGCTGCCATCATCGAGCACGAGCTGGCGACGCGAGTTGAGGCTCTCCTGGGCAGAAATGGCCGCGACGTTGCTCGTGCCGCTGCTGCTGGTGCCGCTCGCGGGCGAGTCATTCGGGTCGAGGCTCTCCGTGGGACTCTCGATGACGCCGCTGGAGGAGAGCACCAACTGCCCGGCGCTGCCGAGCTGGCGGTTGTCGGTCACTGCGAGAGTTTGGACAAACTGCACCAGCATGCCCTCATGCCGCTCAAAGCCCGAGGCGGTGCCCGGCGGCATGGTGAGGCTTACCGGCGCGGGGAGCGAGGCGGTGCCGGTTTTCACGATGAAGGTCGGATTGATGATCGTGGTCACCGCGCCGACCTCCGCCACCGTGCCGGTAACTCGCACCACATCTCCGGTCGAGACGTCGTAGCTGCCGTCATCGCTGACAAAGATGCCCTCGGAGGTGCCCGGATCACTGTCCTGGTCCGCGGCACTTTCTTGAACATAAAAACCGCCCAACGCGTTCGCACCTTGGAAATCGCCGGTGACGACCGCTTCGATGGTCACCGCGGCACCGGCCATCGGACTCGTCACCACATTGCTCTGAATGTCGTGGATGCGGGTGATGACGGGGGGCGTGCCGGGTTCCGCAGAGAAGGTAAAATCATCCATCGCGAGGGCATCATCACCGCCAGAGTCATTCACATCGGACCAGCGCAGCACGAGTGTTTGTCCCGGCCCCCATGGCACATCCGTGACCGTGGCGGAGAGGCTGACGCGGTTCGCGGCGGCATTGCCATCGAGTGCGGAGGCCGTTGTGCCGGTGATGGGCGAGGTGAAGCTCAAGGTGCTCACCGTTTTGTAGGTGCCCGTGTTGATGCCGGAGGCTCCGACGGCGTAGGCAAAGGTCAGTGTGTTTGCCGAACCACCACCGAGGCGCCACTGCTCGCCCGTATAGCTCAAGGTGAAGCGGGTGAGTGTGCCGCCGGAATTGTTGACGAGCACGAGACCGGCACGTCCCGCATAGCCGGAGCTGGCCAGCATGCCCAGTGCACGCTCGGTGGAGGTGCCAGTGCCGTTGGAAAGGTGCGAGGCAGTCGAGCTCGCACCTGCATCCGCCCGGATTTTGGCCGCGGCGGTGCCGCTGACTGGTGCAATGCTCCATCCGCTCATGCCCGCGGCATTCACCGGTGCGGCCGTGAGGTCCGCCGCGCCCGTGCTGGCATAGGTGAAGGAACCGCTGGCAGGCAAAGAATCGAAATTCTGCCCCAAAGTGCCCCCGGTATAGCTCAACTGCCCCCAGGCGCACATCGCGCCGGAGAGGCAGAGGTAAAAAATCAGGACCAGGAAGCGCACGGCAAACCTCAGACCATGACAGGCCGGGCTTGTTCGGGCAATGTTTTCCCTCGCTGGAGGCTCAACCGATCTCGATCGGCTTCGCGAGGGAGAAGCGCTTCTGGATCCACACCAGGCCGAAGAAGAACTTCAGCCGCCACCAAGTGCCGAAGCTCATCTCCGGTCGGCCGGCGAGCACGCAATTGATGGCGCAGACGACGCGGAAGCGATTGTTCGGTTGGAAGAAGAGCTGCGCGAAATGCTTCGTGTAGAACTTCTCGATGAACTGCCAGAAGCGGCCGACGTGCTTTCGCGTGCTCCACTCGTAGCGCTTCATGGCAAAGGTCATCGTGCGACCGGCCTTCAGCGCCTCATCCACCACGCGGGCACCTTTCTGGGCGCTGTGCATGGCCAGCATCACGCCGCTGGAGAAGATGGGATCGATAAAGCCCGCGGCATCGCCCACACGCACGACGCGGTCGGAGACGAGTTTTTTGTTCGTGTAGGAGAAATCGCTGAGCACATGGCCCTGCGTGATCGCCTTCGCGTTCATCATGCGGTCACGCACGGCCGGCGTGCCGGCCACGGCATCCTCAAACACCGCCAGAGGCTCCTGCTTGAGCTCTTTGAAGTCATTCAAATCGAGCACCAGGCCGACGCTCACCTTGTCATCGGCCAGCGGGATCATCCAAAACCATGAGTTCTTGCGGCGCACGATGAGGATGTCGCCCTTTTCCTCGCCTTCAGTCATGAGCACGCCGCTGTAGTGGCCGAAGATGGCGATCTTTTTGTGGCCGGGGTAGTAGTCACGGAGCTTCTCGCGGTTGGCGGTGAAGTTGTTCAGGCCGCTGGCATCGACGAGGAAGGCCGCGCTGACCTCCTGCTCGCTGCCGTCCTTGGCCTTCACACGAATGGTGACGCGGTCTTCGGCGACCTGATGGCTCGTGACGAGCGTTTCTTCACGCACCTCGGCACCAAGTTCCTCGGCATGGCGGAGCAGGATGTCGTCAAATTTCGCCCGCTCCACCTGGATGGCCTCGGGGAACTCGGTGAAGGAACCTCGGGAGAAGTTAAGCCGCGTGTGCATCGAGCCATCCCCCATCCAGAACTGCGCCCCGCGCTTCGTCATGAAGCCCGCGGATTGGATTTTGTCCCAAATGCCCAGTTCGTCAAAGATGGGACGGTTGTAGGGCAGCAGGGACTCGCCGATGTGAAAGCGCGGAAACTTCTCTTTTTCGAGCACCAGCACCTTTCGTCCGGCCTGGCGCAGCGTCATCGCCGCCGTGGCTCCGGCGGGTCCGCCGCCAATGATGATGGCATCGTAATCGGTATGCATGGGGATGGGAATGAAGTGCTCGTTTTGGCCGCCTGAGCAAGCGTGGAAAACACGAAGTGCTGCGCCGGATTTGCTGTTTGATGACCCGCAGGCTACGTCCAGGCCGGACGGGTGGATTTGGCTTCTTGCAGAGGGCTTTGCGCTTCTGAGCACGCAAGACACCGCCCTCCACATCGTTTCCACTTCACCATGAGTTCCTCACGCACGTCCCGTCGCCAGTTTCTCGCCAGCGGAGCCGCCGCGGCGGCTAGCCTGGGCTTTCCCGCCATCACGCGTTCCCGCTCGCCGAATGCGAAGCTCAACCTCGTCTTCATCGGCGTTGGTGGTCGCGGCGGCGGTAATCTCTCCAGCATCAGCGGCATCCCCATGGCCCTGCCGAAGAAAAAAGACGGCGCAGACCCGAAAGCGCCGCCCCCTGCCCTGCCCTCCGCCGCCGATGCGGCGGAAAACATCGTGGCCCTCTGCGATGTGAATGCGCAGAACCTCGACTTCGCGGCCAAATTCCACCCTGGGGCACAGACCTTCCGCGACTTCCGCAAGCTTTACGACACGCTGAAGGCCAGCGAGATCGACGGCGTCGTCGTGAGCACCACCGAGCATACGCACGCCTATGCCACGCTGCCCGCGCTGCTCATGAAGAAGCCGGTTTACTGCGAAAAACCGCTCACGCACAATGTGGCCGAGGCTCGCCTCATCACAAAGGCTGCCGCCGAGGCCGGAGTGGCCACGCAGATGGGCACGCAGATCCATTCCAGCGCCAACTACCGCCGCGTCGTCGAATTGATTCAAAGCGGTGCCATCGGCAAGGTCACCGAGGCCCATGTGTGCGTCTCGCGTGCCTGGGGACTGCAAACCAAGGAGGAGGCGGAGAAGAACAAGGACATCATCTTCGTCGATGAACGTCCCAAGGAGGCCCAGCAGCCGCCGCCCTACCTTGACTGGGATCTGTGGATCGGCCCGGCGCCGATGCGACCCTACAACGAGGTCTATTTCCCCGGCCCCAAATGGTATCGCTGGTGGGATTTCGGCAATGGCACCATGAGCGACCTCGGCAGCCATTGGAATGACCTGCCCTTCTGGGCACTCAAACTCGACGCCCCGCTCAGCATCGAGGCCTTTGGCCCCAAGGCGCATCCCGAGATCGCTCCCGCGAACATGCACGCCGTCTATGAATACGGCCCGCGTGGCGACATGCCCGCGTGCAAAGTCCACTGGCATCAGGGTTCCAGCAAACCGGATGCCTGGACGAATGATCCCGTCATCAGCAAGTGGAGCAGCGGCGTCCTCTTCATCGGGGACAAAGGCATGCTCCTCTCCGATTACGGCAAGCACCTCCTGCTGCCGGAAAATCAGTTCAAGGACTTCGTCCGCCCCGCGCCCTTCATTCCCGATTCACCCGGCCATCACGCCGAGTGGCTGAATGCG
>JBKCXA010000786.1:0-5584 GCA_046316935.1 Prosthecobacter sp. | reverse complement strand
GTGATTTTTGAAGAGCTCGAGAACGGCAAGATCCGCGCCAGCTCCCGCTCCAAAGATTCTCGTGTGAATGTATCCAACGTGTGTGTGCTCTTCGGCGGCGGCGGGCACCCCATGGCCGCCGGAGCCCGCTTGCGCGGTCCCATTGAAGAAGCCGCCTCCCGATTCCTTTCCGCTCTCGAAGATGAAGTCCGACGACTCGATTAACGGCGTGCTCCTGGTCGATAAAGGCCAGGACATGACCTCCCATGACGTGGTGGCCGTGGCCCGCCGTTGCCTCAACACCAAGAAGATTGGCCATTGTGGCACGCTCGATCCGATGGCCACGGGCATGCTGATCCTCGTCGTCGGCACGGCCACCCGCATCCAGGACCTCCTCATGAGCGAGGACAAGGAATACACTGGAACGATGACGCTCGGCGCCACCACGAATACCCAGGACGCCGAGGGCGAGATCCTCGAGCAGAAGCCGGTGCCCGATTTTTCGAAGGAACAGCTCGTTGAGGCCTTCGACCAGTTCCGCGGTGATTTTTACCAGACGCCGCCGATGGTCAGCGCGGTGAAGATCGACGGCGTGCCGCTCTACAAGCTCGCCCGCCAGGGCAAGGAAGTGGTCCGCGAGCCGCGTTTCGTCCGCGTTTACAATTACGACATCACCCGCGTCGAGCTCCCGCAGGTCGATTTCCGCGTCGTGTGCAGCAAAGGCTTCTATGTGCGCACTTACGCGCATGAGATCGGTCAAAAGCTCGGCTGCGGCGCCCACCTCAGCGCCCTGCGCCGCACCCGCAGCGGTCACTTCACCCTCCAGCCCGGCAAGCACGTCACCTTCGACATGCTCAAAGGCGGTCAGCGAGATGCCTGCATCTCCTCCATGCTCTCGCTCTACGACGTGTCGAAGATGCGCGGTGCGTGAGTGAAGCTCAAGGAAGGGAAAATGGGGCATAACCCAGAGTTTTAAAGTGGTTACTCCAGGAGGCGGCTAACTGTTCGCCACGGCTGTGAGGCATCATTTTGTCCGTGCACCAACACGGATATAAACAGCCACTCTGCAGATCCATTCTTTTTGCCTTTGCTTTGCAGGCGACGAGTTCGGGGCAGTTGGTTTCCACGGATTCGCAGTGGCGTTCTTCGCAGCACGCGTCAGAGGCACGGCGTGCCGCGCAATGGGCGGCTTATCACGCTGAGGAGGCAAGCAGGCAACCGCATCGCTTCGAGTTCGCGATGCTTGCCAGCCAGTGGAAGACATATGAGGCACAGCAGTTGCAGTGGGCTGGTTACTACAGGCATTTGGAAGGTCTCGCGGCAGCATCCCGCAGGGACGCAAACACCAGTGTCGCCACGCTGCCTCCGATCACCATGCGGGGGCGTTGTGCATATGGTCTGCGCACGCTGCCTCCGGTGATGCATCGTCTAATCGAGGCGGCCAACTCACTTCAAAACAAGCCTTACCTTCTGGGCGGCGGCCACAAGTCGCTGGAGGACGTGGGTTACGACTGCTCGAGCGCCACCTCCTATGTCCTGATCAAGGCTGGGCTGCTCATGGAAGTGCTGAACTCCGCACGCTTTGTTGAATACGGAGAGCCCGGTCCGGGGCGTCATGTCACTCTTTGGGTAAAACCCGGGCATCATGTGTTTTTGACAATCTGCGGCCTGCGACTCGATACCAGCGGCGGAAAATTGGGGGAGGGGCCGCGCTGGCGAACTGCTGAACGGTGCGTCTCCGGGTTCACGCCACGACATCCTACCGGGCTATGACCCTTTCAGCTCAACGATTCATACCCGATGCGACGTCTTTCTCAAAAGAGCCCGCGGTGCCTTTCGTCGATGTCTGACGACATCGGCCTGTTGCTCCTGAGATGTGGGACAGGGCTTCCCATGCTGGCATGTCATGGCATGCCCTATCTTTTGCATTTTGATCAGGAGGCAGCGCAGTTTCTGCCTCTTTTTGGCATGGATGGTCCCACCACGCTTGTTTTGACCATTCTGTCGGAGGTTGGCGCGGCGTTTCTCATGGTCGCAGGGCGGTTTACGAGGCTCGCCGCGCTTGCGTTGGCGTTTACCATGGCGGTGGCTTTTGTGAAAGTGCATGGTGCCAGTTTCAAAGGAGAGCAGTCAGGTGAGACTGCGTTCCTCTATCTGGTGGGTGCTGCCACCGTGGCCATCAGGGGGCCCGGGCGGTTTGCATGGGATCGCCACGACTCCTCTTGAAGGGAGGTTCCAAGTCACCGCTTGTCACCAGGACCTCCTCCACGAGAGAGCGCACGATTTCATGAAGCCCGGCGTAATCGGCCGAGGTCACGAAGTCACGGAGATGTCTGATCACTCGTAAAGGAACTTTAAGCCGGATCGCACACTTGGTTCCCTCATCCGGGCTGAGTTGCGCCCACTTCAGGATGATGTTCCGTCGTTTGCTTCCCACATTCCTGATGGCATCCAGATTGAGGTGACCCGCAGCTATCATCTCACGCAGGCTGGCCCGGTTTAGCACCCCGAGGCTTTCCAGTCGTTGAGCTGTTCCCAGTGGCAATGATCCATCGTAGAGCTCGGGGTTTGCGATGTAACCTTTCTGGGCGAGTTCGCGAACCACATGCCCCGGATTGTTGGGCAGCATGGGAAGGATCTGGTTCAGTGAAACTGGAAAGTACATGCCGTTACTTTTCAGTTCCTGAACGATCAGATTAGCCTTCTTCTCGGACTGTTTGCGGTTCATGACTGGGTGATGCTGGGGCTGATAAAAGGAGTGGATGCCTTGCGAGTCCTGTTGGGCCAGTCTGGTAGGCCTCAACCTTCAGGATAGACGGTTTGTTCAAGTCATGGACTTGGTTGTTCTTTTACCTGCTGGTGGTTTCGGGTGTTGATGTCAGAGAGTGAGAAGACTTCTTGTGATGCGAGCGAGCCACTTTGGCGTTCCAGCAGTGAGCCGTGCTTGCCTGCGTGTGCAGAGGGAGAAGTTGGCGCGCTTGCCACAGGTGTTTCATCGTGTGGCGGAGCTGACGGCCTCGTGGTGAGCAGGTCTGGAGTTGCCTGACGCCCAATTCTGGCATCGAGCCTGTTGAACTGCCACCAAGCCCACACGATTATCAGAAGTGCCGTGCAGCCCAGCGTGAGATAAAAATGTGCATCGGAAGGCGGTGGTGACGAGCATGCATCCTCCTCAATCACGGTCGATGTTGCTGGAACAAAGTGAAAGCTCGGCTTGCTACTTTTTGGGTTGGTGGGGGTGGGCGATGACGCGTTCGTGATGTCCATCACACCATATTACGATGCCTTGCAGTCTGTCTCGATGGTGGTTTTGGGCTACCCCATCGGATTTGATGGGGGGCATGTTCGATGAATATATGTAGACGGGTATGCGCCGCACCACTTTCGGAAGTTGCCCCGGACTGATTGCGATCTTTGGAAGGCGCAAAAGACTGCGGAAGGATCACAAAATCACGCCCGGCTCATACTTGGCACCTTCCGGATACTCCTTCGCGATGGCATCCACGCGGGCGCAGAAGGCATCGACCTGCTCGGGGGCATCGCCAGTGTTGTTTTTGCCTGCGGCGACGAGGCGCTGCATGTCGGCATCGGTGAGGGTAAGACGTGAGTCGGCCACCAGACGGCCGAGAAGATCGTTTTCGCGGACTTTGCCGGTGCGCATGTCTTTGGCCACCTGCACGGCGTGCTCCTTGATGACCTCGTGCGCGGTTTCGCGCCCGGCACCAGCTTTGACAGCCTCCATCATGACGGTGGTGGTGAGGAGGAAAGGCAGGTAGCGCATGAGCTCCTGCTCGATGACGGATTCGAAGACCTCCATTTGATTGAGGATGGTCAAGAAGGTCTCCAGCAGGCCATCGAGCGCGAGGAAGGCATCCGGTAGCATCACGCGGCGCACGACGGAGCAGGAGACATCGCCTTCGTTCCACTGATCGCCGGCGAGACCGGCGGCCATGGCGAGGTAGCCTTTGAGGATGACGTGGAGGCCGTTCACCCGCTCGCAGGAGCGGCTGTTCATCTTGTGCGGCATGGCGGATGAGCCGACCTGGCCTTTGGCGAAGCCTTCGGAGGAAAGTTCATGGCCGGCCATGAGACGCAGCGTGCGGGCAAAGCTGCCCGGACCACTGGCCACTTGGCAAAGCGAGCCGATGACCTGCATGTCGAGGCTGCGCGGATACACCTGGCCGACGGCTCCAAAGGCCGCTGGCATGCCGAGATGATGCAGGATGCGGTTTTCGAGCTCGGAGGCCTTTTTCGCGTCGCCATTGAAGAGAGTGATTTGATCCAAACGTGTGCCCACCGCGCCTTTGAGGCCGCGAGCGGGATAGGTGGCGATGACGTTTTGAAGATCGCCAAAGGCCAGCAGCGTTTCCTCGCCGAACATGGCAAGGCGTTTGCCGAGGGTGGTGGCCTGCGCGGCGACATTGTGCGTGCGGGCGGTGAGGGGAATGTCACGCGTCACGGCAGCGCGGCGGGCGATGCCTGCGAGCACGGCCACGGTCTTGCGGCGGATTTCGAGCAAGGCGCGGAAGACCTGGAGCTGCTCGACATTCTCCGTGAGGTCGCGGCTGGTCATGCCCTTGTGGATGTGCTCGTGACCGGCGAGATCGCAAAACTCCTCGATGCGTGCTTTCACATCGTGACGGGTCACCCGCTCACGCTCCATGATGGAGGCCACGTTGATCTGGTCCTTCACCTTTTCGTATGCCTCGATCACGCCATCGGGCACGGGGATGCCGAGGTCACGCTGGCCTCTGAGCACGGCGATCCAGTAATCGCGTTCGAGCCTCACTTTGCCCTCCGGCGACCAAAGGGCGCGCATGGGGGCGGTGGCGTAGCGTTCGGCGAGGACGTTGGGGATGGAGTCAGACATGGGGTGGGTGGTTTAGAGTTCCGCGATGGAACGTTCAAGATCGAAGTTCAGGCGATCCCGGCTCACGACCATTCTTTGAGCCTTTCGGGGAAGGGGCAGGCGGCGCAGGCGCTGTCGTCTTCGAGGCAGAAGTCCTCATAAATTTGCAGCAGGCCCTGGTGATGGTGGAGCCGGTGGTCAAAGGTGGCGGCGAGGGGTGAGGGGTCGCCAAAGAATCGCAGCATGGCGCGGCGGACTTTTTGGTTGTCGAGCAGTGCGGGGAGTTCGAGATACTCGGCCCACAGGCGGGTGCGCTCAGGCACGAGCAGCGGGTAGGCGACATTGGCGAGCATCTCGTGGACGCGGGTTTCACCGATGAGGGCGAGGGGTTTCGCCGCGGGAGCAGCCGTGAGGGTGTAGTGGGAGGTCCAGAAATCGTGCTTCAAGCTGGCGAGCGCTTCTTTCCACGCGGGCTGGCTCCAGCGTGTGGCATCGGCGAGCGGTTCGCAGAGGCGCTTCCACGCGGAAAGCATGGCGGCGAGGGCACCGAGCCGACGCTGCGGGTGGTTTCCAGGTCGCGTGGCGGCGAGATTCCATCGCGGGAGGGAGCGCGGCTCGATCCAGCGGGCGCAGGCATCCCGCTGCTTCCACCATTCGCTCCAAAGCTGGCGCAGGTAGCCGCGTGTGACGCCCTCGGTGTCCTCGACGCGGATATTTTCGAGGAAGCCGCTCACACCGAAGAGCATGGCCTCGCGC
>JBKCXA010000785.1:0-4643 GCA_046316935.1 Prosthecobacter sp. | reverse complement strand
GCTCTCACGCAGCAGCGTGAGCGGCATCATGCCATACTGCAGCGCCAGCCCCTCGAGGGAGAGAATGGCGGCCTGGCGTGCATCGACCTGGAGGGCGTCGATAGTCGCGCCCGGCGAATTTCCAGCACTTCCAAAGGATTTGGAGGCTTGGGGGGGCGGGATGTTGAGGACAGCAGGCATTCGGGCAGAAGGGTGAAGAGGGGCGCATCGCTGAGCTTAGCGCCCTGCCATTTGAAAATTCGGGGGGAAGACGAACGGGGTGGTGAAATCCGTGCCGTCGAAATTCATTTTGATACCGGAGCCGGCCGTGCCGGGTTTCAGCAGCTCGTAGCAGCGCCCTGTCCAGCGCAGGCGGTAGTCGCCCGTGTTCGTGCTCACGACGGGATTGTATCGCGGGTCGAGGTAAGGAGAGCCGATCTTTGCCCGGTCGATGTCCGTGTTCCGATACTGGAGCGTGCGCAGGATGACCATTTCATCCGCCCCGCTGCTGTCCATGCGGTTGAAGACCATCTCGTAATTCTGCTGCGCAAAGGTGTGCAGCGCCCGGTTCATCATCTCCAGGCGTTCTCCCGCCACCGCGTCCTTGGAACCCGAGAGCAGGTGATTGAACGAGGTGATCGTGATGGTTGAGAGCACGCCCAGAATTGACACGACGATCACCAGCTCCGTCATCGAAAAGCCATTCGCGCCGGTCAGACGGCGGAAGGGCCTAAGCAAATGAGAGGTGGTGCGGGTCATGGTTTGTTCCAGGTGTCAGTAAAGGATGACAGAGTTCGACGGGTCTCTGAGGCTCACCTTGGTCATGGCGAGGATTGAGGCTGGGAAGGTCACGGTATAGCCGGCGGGCATGAAAGCCGTCACGGTGGACTCCGCGTAGCTCAGGTAGGGCAGCAGCAGGTTGTACTTGAGAGTCGGCGTGGTAGCCGCAGTCCAGTCCGTCGCCGCCTGGGCGCGTCCGCGCACCTGGATGAAGCTCGCCTGCGCCAGATTCAGCGCCTCCGCACGGGCGATGGCCAGATTTCGCTCGCTGTCCGAACGCATGCGGCTGACAGAGGGGATGGCCAGGAAGGCGATGATGCCGATGATGGACACACAAGCCATCATTTCGACCAACGAAAACCCGCCGAGAAAACGACGGCGCGTCCTGAGCGCCGGTCTGGAGAGCTGTTGAGGGGTGTTCATGAGGATGAGGGAGAAAGTTCGCGGCAGCGGCGGCTTATTCGCTGACCAGTTCTACCCGCGGAAAGTCGCCGGTCTGCCAGTTCGGCAGCGTGAGATACTGCTTGGAGTTTTCCAACGCGGCGGTCTTGAGCTTGTCCGTGCTGGTGGTGTATTCGAGGAAGTGGTCTGCCGTTGTTTGATCAAGGAAGCCAGCGCGGGCCGAAGGATCAGGCGAGCTGGCATTGGGCACCAGCAGATTGAACCGGGCCGAGGTGCTGCCGATCGCATTATAGGTGGAACGCACGTTTTCCAGGCTACGCACCTGGGCCGTGGCTCCCACTCGCGTCTGGGCCATCACCCAGGCTGTGAGGGCGCTCTGCACGGCCGCCTGCTGCTGGCGGGCCATCACGCGGTGCGCATCGCGGGAGGCATTTGAAATCGCTGCCACCACCAGCGAGGACATGATTCCTATGATCGCAATGGTGAAGATGGCTTCGACAAAACTAAATCCATTCCGCCAGCGAGTGGCCGGGAAACTGAAGACGGGGCGCAGGTGGTTCTTCATTTGGTTTAGATGTCTGTGAAATAACAATTTCCATAATTATCACATCTTTAGAAACGCATCAAGACCCAAATCCGGCTCAAAACGCGAATTTTTGTCGTTCACAGGCCGCTCACTAGCCGCCGGAAGTTCCCTCTTCCCTTCCCCGAAGCGTTGTGACAGCCTCCCCGCCCATCTCATGCCCCGCCCTGCCCAGCCGCTTTACATCCTCTGCCTGAGTCTGCTCACGCTTCTGAGCGCCTTTTTGCTCTTCCAAGTCCAGCCGGTCATCAGCAAATTCATCCTTCCTTGGTTCGGTGGCAGCCCCGGCGTCTGGACCACCTGCATGCTGTTCTTCCAGATCCTGCTTTTCCTGGGTTATGCCTACGCCCACGCCCTCGGAAAGCTCCCGCGGAAAACCCAGGCCCTCGTGCATGCCGGCCTGCTGCTGGCGGCGCTGGTTTTCCTCCCCATCATCCCGTCAGCCGGTTGGAAACCCACGGGCTCCGAAGACCCCGGCGGCCGCATTTTACTCCTCCTGCTCGCCTCCGTCGGCCTGCCCTATTTCGTGCTCTCCAGCACGAGTCCGCTCGTGCAGGTCTGGTTCACCCGGGGAGCCGCCGGGGCCAATCCCTGGCGTCTCTACGCCCTTTCCAACATCGGCTCCCTGGCCGCCCTGCTCACCTTTCCCTTCTTTTTTGAGCCTCGCTGGGATGTGGAATGGCTCGCGAAGGCCTGGTCCGCCGTTTTTGTCCTCTGCGCCGCCCTCTGCCTCGGCATCGTCTGGCACGATCACCACGTCGCCGCGCCTGCCCAGGCCTCGGAAACCCCTCCGGCTCCTGAAACCGACGACGCCCCCGGCATCCTCCGCCGCCTCATGTGGATCGCTTTGCCCGCCCTCGCCAGCGTGCTCCTGCTCGCCACCACCAACCACGTCTGCCAGGACGTGGCCGTCGTGCCCTTCATGTGGGTCATCCCGCTCAGCCTCTACCTGCTCACCTTCATCATCTGCTTCGAGCATGAACGCTGGTATGCCCGCATCCCCGCCCTCTGGGCCATCCCTGCCCTGCCTCTGATTTTCGTCTGCGCCACCTGGGAGCAGCTCGAAAAGAAAAGCTGGTGGCCGGAGGACCTCGATCTCATGCCGAACTACCTCTTCGAGCTCGGCTGGGCCTTCGGAGCCATGTTTCTCGGCTGCATGATCTGCCATGGCGAGCTCACCCGCCTCAAGCCCAGTCCGAAGCACCTCACCAGCTTCTACCTCCACATGTCCGCCGGGGGCGCCCTCGGCGGCCTCTTCGTCAGCCTCGCCGCCCCGCAGATCTTCAAAGGACACGACGAATGGCCAGGCGGCCTCATCGCGGCCTTCGTGCTCGTGGGCGTGGTGATGATCATCTCCGCCTGGAGGCTCTCATCGCGCTTGTTTCGCAGCGCCGGCGTCGCCTTCGCCGGCATGCTGGGCACCGCTGGCACGCTCGCCATGATCCAGCTCGGCTGGAAGGACACCGACGGCAAAATCGAGCGCGTCCGCAACTTCTACGGCACCCTCGCCGTCACCGAATGGTCGCCGGAGGACCCCGAGTCCCATCAGCGTGAGCTCAGCAACGGCGGCATCATCCACGGCCAGCAAAACCTCGCCCTCCAGTATCGCAGCGATCCCACCAGCTACTACGGCCACGACACCGGCATCGGCAAAGCCCTCGACAGTCTGAAGCACAGCAACGGCGCCCGCGTTGGCGTCGTCGGCATGGGAGCCGGCACCGTCGCCTGCTACGCCAAGAGCGGCGACACCTACCGCTTCTACGACATCAACCCGGACGTTCCCCGCCTCGCCCAGAAATACTTCACCTACCTGCCCGACCTCGAAAAACGCGGAGCCAAACTCGAAATTGTCGTCAGCGATGCCCGCCTCGCCCTGGAGCGGGAGCTTTCCACGCCGCAAAATTTCGATGTCCTGCTCCTCGATGCCTTCAGCGGCGACTCCGTCCCTGCCCACCTCCTCACCCGCGAGGCCTTCGAGATCTATAAAAAGCACATGAAGCCCGATGGCATCATCGCCGTGCATTGCACCAACAGCTACCTGCGCCTCGTCCCCCTCATCGAGAAGACCGCCGCCGAAGTCGGCTACAAAACCGTCCGCATCACCACCGTCAGCGACGGCGGCGACCACGACAGCACCGACTACGTCCTCCTCACCAACAACGCCACCTTCCTCGCCGCCACCGAGGCCGTGCCACCCGACGAGGAGGAACTGGAGCTCGAAGCCAAAATCACGCCCCGCGTCTGGACCGACCGCCATCACGATCTTTTCCAGATCCTCATGCTGGAACTCGATTGAAAAAGACCCGCTCGCACCCACTCTCCCGCCGCTGTGGACCTCAAACTCGTCAATCGTGAAATCCTGCTCTCCTTCTGGAAGGTGCATGTCCTGCACCACGCCGCCGAGGGCGAGGTGATTGGGAATTGGATGCTCGAGGAGCTCCGCCACCACGGCTACGACGTCAGCCCCGGCACGCTCTACCCGCTGCTCAAGCGCATGGAAAACAACGGCTGGCTCACCTCCACCACCGGTCAAAAAGGCGGTCCCAAGGCCCCGCGCAGCTACAAGATCACCCCCGATGGCCGCAAGGTGCTCAAGATCGTTCAGAAACAGCTCCGCGAGCTCGGCGTCGAGGTGGGCAAATAGCCAGGCACCATCCCCGCGCCGGTTTTCCACCACTTCCAGGAAAGATGACCGAATCCTTGCGTTTTACGACGCCCGTAATAGACCCAGTTCCACCTCCCGCTGATGCTGACTCTCCCCCGCCTTCTGCTCATCGCCTTTGCCGCCATCGCTTTTCATTCGGCTCCTGCCCTTGAGCTGCCGACGACCAGGCCGACCACCGGCACCATTCATCGCTGGGTCTCGCTGCCCGCCACGCTCGCACCTTGGCAGCAGTCC
>JBKCXA010000784.1:0-4608 GCA_046316935.1 Prosthecobacter sp. | reverse complement strand
CTTTGACGGACGAAAACAAAGCCCGCATCAAACGGGCAAAAATCATCGTCATCGGCACCGACGACAAAACGCAGCCCTCGGCTGCTCGTGCTCATGCGCAGGCTCTTGCCAGCATCCTCAGCCTCCCGCGCCTTCGTGTGCTTGATCGCATGGAGCAGATCATCTTGTGGAGCGTCGCCGCGCTCGCGGGCCTGTGGATCGTGATGCGCACCCCGAGGGAAAAAGCACCCATGCGCGGCTTCCTTTTCATCTTCCTCACCATCGTCGCCGGGTTCCTCGCCTTCCAGACCACGCTGCTGTGGTTCCCTCCCACCATGCCCGTCGCCCTGCTCTCCGCCTCCGCCATCGTCGGCAGCCTCGTCGGGCGGCGCCACGCGTCATGAAATGACTGTGCTGCCGCTCTTCGTCATCGCCGAGAATCAAGCCCGCTCAGCTCAGTTTGGAGCACCTGATCGTGTCTTGAGCTAAAACCTCACTTCTTCGTCGCCGCAGGCTTCATCGCCAGATCGAGCACGATGCGGAAGCCGTAGTTGGGCTGGGCGCGGCCGGGGCGGGCGCCGATGTGGAAGTCGGGGCGGGCTTGGCGGGACTGACCGGTGGCCCAGGAGCCTCCCCGCAGGCCGTAGAGGACGACATTGCCATCGCCCACACTATCGGGCGCGGGCGTGTCCACCCATTCAGCGACGTTGCCGAAGAGATCATAGAGGCCGAGGGCGTTCGCTGGGAAGCTGCCGACGGGAGCGGTGCGTGGGAAAGGGTCTCGTCGCTCAAAGAGTGGCGTGTCTGCGGGCCAGTTGTCGAGTTCGATGACTTCGATGCCGGCGAAGTTTGCTTGAGCGTTGGCGTCTTCGCGTTGCCAGATGGTGGTGTCGTGGCTGGCAATTTCATTCCACTCGGCTTCACGCGGGAGGCGGTAGGCTTGCTGGGTGGTGAGGCGGCCTTCCTGGCGTTCTTTCCACGTCAGCCATGCGCAAAAAAGACGCGTCTCGACGAGATCAAGGCCGGTGACGGGATGATCCGGCGTCTGCGCAAAGCCGGGCGAGTCCCAGGTGGAGAGTTTTTCGTTTCGCTCGTCCATGTCTTCGCGGCCAGTTTTGAAGCCGCGCATCTGTTTGCGTGGATTGGCGAGTCCCACGCGCCAGTCGGGCAGGACGGCGTTTTCAGCCTCGCTGAAGGCGATGTAGTCACGCAGCCGCGTTTCATATACGCTGACGAGCAGCGGGCGCTTCGGCAAAGGCACAAACTTCATGCCGAGACTATTCTCCCAGGGCTTTTCTTTGGCGGCGGAGGCGGGTTTGGCGAAAACGGGCTTCGCGGGCTCAAAGTGGCGCGAGAGCACAAACCACGCGCCGAGGGCTCCACCGAGCCCGAGCACGGCCAAAGCAGCTGCGAGGGCAAAAACGAGCTTGGAGCGCTTTTTGCGTGAAGCCTGCGCGGTGGCGATTTTCCGCACGCTGGCGGCCAGATCGGCCACGGAGGCCGTGCGGCGCTGTGGATCATCGGCGAGGGCTTCGGCGAGAATGCTGTCGATGCGTTTGTCGATGTCGATGCGCTGGGAAAGCGGCGTGTATTGGCCCATCGGCACCGCGCCGCAGAGCAGCTCGTAAAGCAGCACGCCGAGTGCATACACATCGCTGCGTTGATTGGCCACGCCGGCTTGGCGCGTGACTTCGGGCGCGATGTAGTAGGGCGTGCCAAAGGTGTCGCGGGTCTGCGTGAAGCCATACCAGTGCGAATCGTCCACGAGCGTCTTCGCGAGGCCGAAGTCGGCGATCTTCACGGTGCCGTCGCTGCCGACGAGGATGTTCGCGGGCTTGATGTCGCGATGCACGATGCCGCGCTCATGTGCATGAGCGATGCCGGTGCAGACTTTGTCGAAGATCTCAAATGCCTTCGCAGGCTCCAATCGCTGCGCTTTGAGCAGGCGGCGCAGATCGCAGCCGTCGATGAATTCGCTCACGAGGTAGTGGCGGCCATCGGTGGTCTCTCCCTGGTCCAAAACACGCACGACATGCTCATGACTGAGCTGCGACATGGCACTCACTTCATTCTCAAACCGCGCCGTGACCTCGGGATCACGCGTGAGACGGCCCGCGACGACCTTGATAGCGACGGTTTGGCCATCGTGCAGGCGTTTTGCGCGATACACCTCGCCCATGCCGCCACCGCCGATGAACTCGTGGACTTCGTAGCCGTCGATTTGCAGTGCGACGGCTTCTTTTTCCGCTGCTGGCTCGTCGAGCAAGCCTAGCAGGCCGCTTTTCATGCTGCGAGCCACGCAGGAAGGGCACAGGCCGTTCACGAGGAGATTTTCCTCCTGCGCGGAACCGCAACTGGGGCACGCGATGCTCATGCGACCTCTCCGAGGACGGAAAGCAGGTAGCGCAGCTCGGTTTCGACATCGCCGCCGCTTTCGAGTGTGGAGGCGACCTCGGAGCGCAGTTCATCGGCGAGGCGTTTCCTCGCGCGGTGCATTTCGATTTTCACATGGCCTTCGGTCATGCCCAGAGCAGCCCCGATCTCGGCGTAAGGTTTCAACAATTCTGGATTCACCAGCCCGGCTTTCAACGCTTCGAAAAGCGGCACACGCCCACGCTCTTCAAAATGCGCCGCCATGCGGTCCATCGAGCGTCGCAGCACGGACCAGGCCCAGCGGCGGTCAAACCACGCGTCCGCCACATCCGGCGCGGCGGCCACATCAAAGCTCTCCATCTCATCCATCGACACGACGGCCTGTCCGCCGCCGCGTTTTTGCCGCGCGGCATCGCGGCGCTCATTGGAGATATGATTGCGCACGGACTGCATGATGTAGCTGCGCAGCCGCCCACGCTCCGGCGCGACCTTGTGCAGATCACCCTTCGTGATGAAGTCCGCCAAAAAGTCCTGCGTGAAGTCCCGCGCCTCCTCCCGCTCGCAACCCAGCGCCCGCAGGTAGGTGTAAATCGCCGGCCAGTAAGCTTTGCATATCTCCTCCAACGCCTCGCGAGACTCCGGCGCTTCCGTTTGAGCGGTGAGCACTTGAGTCCAGGCAGTGGCGGGAAAGGGAGCGCGGGAGGGCATGTCGCTGCCACTTTGTCGTGGCGGCGTGATGCGGCAAGACATGATCGGCAGAGCCAAACCAAGACTTGCCTCAGAAGCGGGTTCCGGGCATCATTGCCGCATGAAAAGTGTGTCTCTCAATCTCGACCAGGAACTGGCATCGCTGGACCAGACAGCCGCTTTGCAGTTCAAGCAGGCGGTGATGGCCATGCTGCGCCTCGTAAAGGGCAGACAGGCCATGAGGAGCGAGGCTCCCTTCTTTGATAGGATCGCCCGGCACGAGGCGATCGGCACCTGGCCTGCCACTGTGGATGTGGATCAGCACATCGCATCGCTGCGTGATGAATGGGATTCCTGAGTTCTGCATGAGCGCCTTTTTCGACACCAACATCGTGATCGATCTGCTCGCCGGGCACCCGCCAGCGCTCAACGAGGCGGCTTTACATGCCGAGGTGGCCATTTCACGCATGACTTGGATGGAAGTGCTCATCGGAGCTCCCGACACAGCCACAAAGACCAAGTGGGAATCATTTCTCAGTCAGTTCGAGATGATCGAGATGGATGAAGACGTGTGCCGCGAGGCCATCGCTCTGCGCCAGCAACACAGGATCAAGCTGCCTGATGCGATCATCTGGGCGAGTGCACGGGCGTATGGGGCGGATCTGGTGACGAGGAACACCAAGGACTTCAAGCCTGGGACGGCAGGCATCCGCGTGCCTTACGTTCGCTGAGGAAGGCGTGGGCAGAATTCACAAGATGAAAAGTTTGTAACCGCGATTCTCCGCCGGGGCTGCCTGCGATGAACTCTCTCATCTCATGCTCTCTCTTCCTCGATTCTTGGTCTCGTTCGTTTCGGTTTTTAGCTTCGTGGGGCTCGTGATGGCGCAGAACGTGCCGCTGCAGCCTTCGGTGGAAAATGGGAAGCGCATGGTGCGGTGGAACGTGGCGGCGGGGACGGTGCAGATCATGCGCAGCACGACGCTGGCTCCGGGCTCGTGGGTGCCTGCGCCGACGCCGAAGCTGCTCGGAGGTGATTGGTGGGAAGTGGAGGCGCCGACGAATGAAACGCGGGTGTTTTACAAAGCTGATCCGCCTGCGGTGCCGACTTTGCCGCCGCAAAACGTGCGCATGGTGATGGAGGGAAATGCCTTCCGCCTCGAGTGGGACTCGGCGCACGAGGCGGCGGGCTATGTGGTGTATGCTGGGCCGGATGCGAGCGTGGGACCGTCGAACTACGAGCGGCGTGTGGTGCTGGGCAATGCGCACTCGATGCTCATCGAAGGCCTCACGAATGGGCAGGCGTATTACATCACCATCGCGCACATGAATCCGGCGGGCACAGGGCCGGTGGCGGTGGCAAGGCGGGCGGTGTGTGGCCCGAATGGACCGGTGAGCGGCACGACGCGTCGGCGCACGACGAACACGGTGGGACGCACTTTTGAAGTCGATGCGCAGGGGGCGCAGATCACGCTCACACCGGTCGCGGGCGGTGTGGGAGCCTTCACGCCACAATCGCAGAGTGATGAACGCGGCGCGGTGCATCTGCCGCATGTGCCGGTGGGCGAATAC
>JBKCXA010000783.1:0-4807 GCA_046316935.1 Prosthecobacter sp. | reverse complement strand
CGCCACGGCATACAGCAGCAGCATGAGCACGACCGCGTTCGGCACATTCATGAGGTCCGCGCCGCGTCCCAACCAAACAAAACTCTCCGGCACCTGATACACGCTTTGATTGTCCGCCAGCCGGTAGGCCATGCCGCTGCCAACGAGCATCATCGCCAGCGTGACGATGAAGGGCGGCATGCGCAGCCGCGTGATGATGCCTCCGGCGAGCAATCCCGAGCAGGCGCAGACCATCATGCCACAAATCGAAGCCATCACCATTTGAGCTGGGCCTGCTTTCTCGGAACCGCCGTAGTATTCTTGAATCAGCAACGTCGTCACCACTGCCGAAAGCGCCAGCAGGCTGCCCACACTCAAATCAATGCCGCCGGCAATGATCACCAAGGTCATGCCGATGGCCAGAATGGCGATCACGGCGATCTGGCTGGCGATGTTGAGCAAATTTTCCCGCGTCAAAAATACCGGCCAGGTGCGGCTTGAGGGCTTCAAAATGGTGACGTCCTTCAAATCGCTGAAAACAAGCCACTCGGCTGTCACCTGCGTGCCGATGATCACATCGAGGCCTGTTGCCGACACACGATCGAGAGCCTTCCGCGCATCGCGAGGCTCGCCGGTGACGACTTCCACGGCTCGCGAGCTGAGTTCCGTCTTCAATGCCTCCGCGAAGGCCTTGTCCTCCGCCACGCCACGCACGGCGATCATGACTTTCGCGTCCTTCGCGATGCCCGAGACGAGTTCGCGTGCCGCCGCGGCGTCCTGCGGGAATTCCTCGCGCTGCGTCATGACGCTGAAAAACACCGCCAGCACGAGCAGTGCCGCGAGGCGTGAGAGCTGTTCCTTCCAGAAGTTCATTTCAGCTCGGGATCAGCCGCGCCATCGGCTTGGCGATACAACTTCGTCGGGATGAGCATCTGCGGCGGCAGGTCATCACCCTTCGAATAGCGCAGGAAGGCCTTCACCACCTCCACGCCCATCTGGTCGGGGAACTGGATCGGATCGGCGTAGATCTTGCCGTCCTTGATCGCCTGCTTGCCCTCCGGCTGGCCGTCAAAGCCAATGATGACCACCTTGTCCGCTTTCCCGGCCTTTTCGAGGGCTCCACGAGCCCCGAGTGCGGAAGGATCATTGATCGCGAAAAGGCCCACGAGATCTGGAAAAGCCTGCAACATGTCCTCGGCGACCTTGTAGCCCTTGTCCTTCGCGCCGCCGCCATCCAGTTCGCTCACGATTTCGATCTTCGCCGCCCCTGCGGAGGCGTTGTGAGCCTCGATGACCTCTTTGAAACCCTTCACGCGCAGGATGCAGGACTCCACCTGCTTCAAATCGAGCACACCGATCTTCCCGCCGCGTCCGCCCAGCGCCTCGATCATCGCCTTCGCCGCTTCTTTGCCGCCGCCGAAGTTGTCCGTGGCCACCTGCGTCACGATCTGCACGCCGGGTTCGTTGCAAGGCACGTCCACCGTGAAGACCGGAATGCCCGCCGCGTTTGCCTCCTGGATGACGGGCACGATGCCTTTCGAGTCACACGGGCTCAGCACAATGGCCGCCACCTTCTTCACGATGAAATCCTTCACCTGGTTGCTCTGCCGCCCCACATCCTGATCCGCACTCAGCACCACCGCCTCATACCCGCTCTTCGCCGCCTCCGCCGTGAGGCTGTCGCCAATGACCTTGAAGAACGGATTTTGCAACGTGAGCAGCGACACGCCGATCGTTCCCTTCGCGGCAAACAGCGGCTGGGTGAGCAAGACGGAAACGATGAGGCAGACGACGAATTTCATGCAGGGGTGAGTCTGCAATGAAACGTCGGCGAGGCGCAATCCTATTCGTCATTCCATTTTGACAGCACCTCACCTGCGCACCATCTGCGCGGGTGCCAGCCACCGACCTTACTCTCGCCCTCGCCGCCGTGCCCGGAGTGCCGGCGCATGCGGTGCGTGCACTGGCAAAGGAAGGCATCAGCACGATGGCGGAT
The DNA here is from genome assembly GCA_046316935.1 of Prosthecobacter sp. Taxonomy (GTDB): domain Bacteria; phylum Verrucomicrobiota; class Verrucomicrobiia; order Verrucomicrobiales; family Verrucomicrobiaceae; genus Prosthecobacter. The sequence continues at coordinate 2,832 of JBKCXA010000783.1, read as the reverse complement.
GTCGTGTGGCATCTGCCATCGCGGCATGAGGACCGACGGCGGATGGAGGCGCTGGCGTTTCAGGCGGCGCTGACGCCTTCGTGCCATCATGTGATTGTCACGAAGTGTGCGAACAAGTTCTTCGGTCGCGGCAAGGGCACCTTCGAGGCCGTGGTGCAGCAGGCGGGTGGTTTGCTCGGCCAGCAGCTCACGCTGCGCTGGTGGAACATGCCGTGGCTGTCCAAATCGCTCGCCGAGGGCATGGAGCTCATCGTTTACGGCGTCATCAAGGACTTCAAAGGCCGCCTCTCCATCGTCCATCCCGAATACGAGATCATCAAAGGCGAAGACGACGAATCCGCCACCATCCACACCGGCCGCATCACGCCGATCTATCGCCTGCGCGGCGGCATGACGCAAAAGGCGCTGCGAGTGGCCGCGTGGCATGTGCTCCAGCATCTGCCGCACGATTTCATCGACGATCTGCTGCCGAAGCCATCCGAGCAGGGCGAGTTCGCCAGGATGACGCGGGCGAGAGCCCTCCGCGAGGTTCATTTCGCCACCAGCAACGAGGTTCTCGCCGTGGCACGACGCTACTTGGCTCTCGAAGAATTCTACGGCTACCAGCTCCGCGTGGCGCAAAGACGCCGTCGCATGCTCGACGCGGGCGGCAGAGCCCAAAAAGGCACCGGCGAGCTGCTGCGCGACTTTTTCGCCGAGCTGCCCTTCCAACTCACCGAGGCTCAAAAACGCTGTCTCGATGAAATCCATCGCGACATGGCCTCCACAGCCCCGATGAACCGCCTGCTGCATGGCGATGTGGGCAGCGGAAAAACCGTGGTGGCCTTCGCCGCGATGCTCCGCGCCATCGAAAGCGGCGCCCAGGCCGTGCTGATGGCCCCCACGCAGATCCTTGCCGAGCAACACGCCCGCACCGCCGCGAAGTGGCTCGAACCCCTCGGCCTCAGCGTCACCCTCCTCACCAGTCAATCACGTCAGTCAGGTCCATCGAGTCAGTCCGACATCGTCATCGGCACCCACGCGCTGCTTTTCAATGACGAGCTCCTCTCCAACGCCGGCCTCATCGTCATCGACGAGCAGCACAAGTTCGGCGTGGCACAGCGGGCGAAGCTCATTCGCAAATCAGCCACGCCGGATGTGCTCGTGATGACCGCCACGCCCATTCCACGGACGTTGACACTCACCGTGTATGGCGATCTCGATGTCTCCACCATCGACCAGCGGCCACGCGATGGCGTGAAGATCATCACGAAGGTCCGCGCCCGCTCGAAGCAGGCCGAGGCGGCGAAATTCCTGCGTGACCAGATCGAAGAAGGTCGCCAGGGCTACATCGTGTATCCGCTCATCGAGGAATCGGAGAAGGTGGATGCCGGTGCGGCTGTCAAAGGCCATGCCGAATGGTCCAAACTGCTCGCCCCGCTCGAAGTGGGCCTCTTGCATGGCAAACTAAGCCCCGAGGAGAAGGAGCACGTCATGAAGCGCTTCCGCGATGGCAAGCTCGATGCGCTCGTCTCCACCACCGTCATCGAGGTGGGCATCGACGTGCCAAACGCCACCGTCATGTTCATCCACGATGCGGGTCGCTTTGGCCTCGCTCAGTTGCATCAGCTCCGCGGTCGCATCGGACGCGGAGCACACACGAGCTACTGCGTGCTCTTCATCGATGACAAAGACGAGGAGAACAAAATGCGCCTCGCCATCATGGAGGAAACCAGCGACGGCTTTCAAATCGCCGAGGAAGACCTCAAACGCCGCGGCCCCGGCGATGTGCTCGGCCATGCGCAGAGCGGCGAGGCCCCGCTGCTCTTCGGCGAGCTGCTGGCGGACACGCGACTCGTCCGCCTCGCCCGCCAACTGGCCGATAAGACCCTCGAAGACGACCCCACGCTCTCCCGCCCGGCTCTCGCCGCCTTCCGCGATGCCATCGCCACGCCGGAGAAGGCGCAGGCGATGATGCAATGAGCCACATCCACGAGCACCTGCTGGCTCGTAACCTTTCTCACATGGTTCTCGAAGTTCGTTTCCTCACCAAAGCATACGCTGAGCGCCCCATTCTACGCGGGGTGAGTTTTGAAATGGCCGCAGGCGAGCGAGCGGCGCTGCTCGGGCCTTCGGGTAGTGGGAAGACGACGCTCCTCAACTGCATCGGCGGTGTGGATCGGGCGGACAGCGGCGAGGTGATCGTATCCGGCGAGAAGCTGCAGGCGCTCGATGCGGATGGTCTGGCGCGAGTGCGGCGCATGAGGATCGGCACGGTGTTTCAGTTTTTTCATCTGCTGCCGACGCTGACAGCAGCGGAGAATGTGGAGCTGCCGCTGCAATTGATCGGCGTGCCGGCGGCGGAGCGTGAAAGTCGCGTGCGGCATCTGCTGGAGCGTGTGGGCGTGTCGCATCGGGCCTCCGCCTTGCCGTCGGAGCTCTCGGGTGGCGAGATGCAGCGCGTGGCGATTGCGCGGGCGGTCATTCACAGGCCCGCGCTGCTACTGGCAGATGAACCAACAGGGAATCTGGACTCGAACACCGGGGCGCAGGTGCTCGATCTGCTCGCGGAGATCGTGAGTGAGACAAACGCGGCCTTGTTGATGGTCACGCATAGTGAGGAGGCGGCGAAACGATGCGGTCGCGTGCTGCGGATGAAGGATGGAGAGCTTCTTGAATCAGGAATCAAGATTCAGGATTCATGAATCCCATTCGCCTCATCCTCGAAAAGTGTGCGTTGCGGCACTGGCGGCTGGCGTGGCGGCAGCAGGTGATGCTGATGTTGATCCTGGCGCTGGGCTCCGGCGTATATCTGGCCATGCGTCTGGCGAATCGCGCGGCGCTTTCAGGCTT
>JBKCXA010000782.1:0-8373 GCA_046316935.1 Prosthecobacter sp. | reverse complement strand
TGCGCCGGCGCCCACCGAGTTCTACACCTGGACCGACGTCGGCAGCGTCTGAGGTGTGTAAGAGACATGGGATGCGGCCGGTCTTTAGAGCGGGAAGCCCGCGCTGGAGGCAGCTTGTTTTGGTCTGCCCTACACGCTCGTCTATAACGTGAGCTGGCCGACCTACGTCGTCGGCAAACTCGTCGTGCGCATCAAGCATCTCGGCATCATCAACATCCTCGCGAAGCGCGAGGTCGTAAGAGAGCTCGTGCAGCACGATTTGAACCCCGACACCCTCGCCCAGGCCACGGCGGACCTTTTGACGCAAAAGGAACGACGCGAGGCCTTGCAGGCCGATCTGGCCTCCGTCGTCGCCACGCTCGGCAGCGGCGGCGCGTATCAGCGGGCGGCGCAGGCCGTGCATTCAGCCATTCATTCTTCATGACCGATTCTCCTCCCCAGGCCTCTCCCGACACCGGACGCTGGATTCGAGCCGCGCTCGTCATCTTTCCCTTGGGCACCGTGCTGCTTGGCATCGCCAGCTTTGGCATCTGGCAGTGGAAAAAGAACCGCGAGGAGGATCGCAGCTTCAAATACGCGCTCGCCTTGAAGCGGGACATCAGCCTCGGCGGCATCGAGAAGCACGCGAACGTGCTGCGTGAGGTCCTCAAGCAGCCGGATGCGCTGCTAGCCGTGCCCGGCTACCTCCAGTCCACCATGGGCGAGGAAAACATGGGCTACGCGGTGCGTCGTGATCGCTACCAGTCAGGCGCTGCCGAGTGCTCAAATGTCGATGCGGAGCTCGCGGGCAAGCAGATGCCCTACGATGTGACGATGATCCTCGTGCCGTATGGCGCGGGTGAGGAGTCCGCCGCGCTGGGACTCGCCACGCTGCTTTCCATCGCGCATGAGGTCACCGGCCAGCCGATGCTGCGCACGCTGCGTTTTGCCACGCTGCCACGCGTGCCGGGCGCGGTGGAAAAGATGGCCGAGCGGCTGCGTGGGGAAGGCGATCGCGTGAAGTTCCTCCATGTCCTCGGGCCGATGCCGGAGCGTCTGGAGGAGGTGTGGGGGCTCAAAGCGCTTGGCACCGCCATCGAGACACCCGCTTTGCCATCGTCGCCGCTGGATGCGGTGACCTTTGCCAAAGCCCTGCGTGACAAGGTGCTGGCTCAAACTGGCCAGCCGTGAACCCGATCAAGGGCGGCGGGCCTGCGAGAGAGCCTCGCTCTTCAGCTTCTGGATCGTGCTGTCGCCCTCGGCGATGAGCGGGTCGAACATGGGGATCTCTTTGGCATTTTGGCCCTGCTCATGTTTGCGGAAGCCGAAGAGGTAGGTCTCGTTCTGCGGACGCCAGCGGTTGAAGAAAAGGGTGTCCTTGGCGATGACGGCGCGGCGGAGATTTTCGAGGGCAGGGGAGGGCGCTTCAGGAACTTTGAGCCCGAGGCCTTCGACGAGCTTCGTAGCGAGCTTTTCGTAACCTTCCTGGGTGTAGTGCACGCCGTTTTCCGTGAGCGGTTTGGAGGCGAGGCCAGGCTTGGGGATGCCGCCCATGAGCTCGAACCAGTCCACAAAGAAGGCGTTTTGCATCATGGCGAACTTCCGCAGCGCATCGCGCAGGCTGGAGAGGTTTTTATTTTCCGTGGAGAGATCTGGCAGCGGCGGGGCGAGCGTTTCGAGCGGCGGCGGGGCCACGACGACAATCCGCACGCCGGGGGATTTGGCGCGGATGAGATCAACGAGGCTGCGGTAACCAGTGAGGAAGTCGGGCAGGCCGTTCAGGCGCTCAAAAGCCAGCTCGGAACCGTAGCACAGCATGACGACCGTCGGCTTCAGCATGTCGAGGTGCCCCGAGAGGCGTTGAAGTCCCTCTTCCGGAGGGCCGAAGTAAGAGCGGGCATGGCCGAAGACGGTGTCGCCGCTCCAGGCGAGATTGCGCACGCTGACCTTGGTGTCGCCGAGGGCCAGAGCGAGGCGCGGCTCGAAGGAGCCATAGCGCTGCTCACGCTCGAAGACGGTGTTGCCAAGCAGCACCAGCTTGTCGCCGTCCTTGAACTCGATGGTGGTGCGCTCCGCGGCGGGCGCGGCGTCCTGGGCGGGCGACCACATGGCTGCGCAGAGGAAAAGGAAGGAGGCGAGGTGCTTCATGGCTTGGCGGGCCGTGAATGGAGCGCTAGGCGGTGGAATGTCCAGCTTCACGTTGAGGGGAATCAGAACCACGCAGCGGTGCGTTGCATTCGCGTCGTGATTCGGCGAGCTTTCCCGCCTTCACACCATGCACCTGCGTTTCAATCTTCCCGCCGCGGCTCTGGCGCTTCTATTGAGCGCCTGCGAAAAGCCTGCCGCGCCCACGCCGGAGGCCCCGGCCAAGCCCGCCGTCGTCAGTCCTCCTCCCGCGCCGAAACCGGAAGCTCCCAAGGAAACCGCGGAGGAACTGAAAAAGCTCCAGGGCAAGCTGCCACGCATGGACCCTGAGAAGGCGAAGTTCATCGCCGTGCCCAGCACCCCCTCCGACCCGAAGCCCGAGAAGCCTGAGGAGATCAAAAAACCGGCCGAGGTCAAAAAAGCCGAACCGGCCAAGTAAGCCCATTTTTCATGTCCGAGATCATCCTGAAGCCTTTTCACGGCGCGGCGCTCGAACCGCACCTCGATGCGCTCGGCGGCCTGCGCATCTCCGTCTTCCACGAGTATCCCTACCTCTACGAGGGCAGCCTCGACTATGAGCGCGACTACTTGCGCACCTACCTGAACTGCGAGCGCAGCCTGGTCGTGCTCGCTTTCGATGGTGAGCGAGTCGTCGGGGCCACGACCTGCCTGCCCATGGTGGATGAGGGGCCGGAGTTTCAGGCGGCTTTCGTCAAGGCCGGGGGCTATGATTTGCAGAACATCTGTTACTTCGGCGAGTCCATTTTGCTGCCGGCGTATCGCGGCAAAGGGCTGGGCAAGGCCTTCTTTCAGCACCGCGAGGCGCATGCGAAGGCCATCGGGACCCACATCGCCACCTTTTGTGCCGTGGATCGTGCGGTGGATCATCCGTTGCGGCCGGCGGGCTATCGTCCTTTGGACGCGTTTTGGCAAAGTCAGGGCTACACCAAGCATCCCGAGCTGCAGGCCACCTTCATCTGGAAGGAGATCGGCGAGCCCGCCGAGTCACCGAAAACGCTGACGTTTTGGTTGAAGAACCTCCCCGCATGAGCACGAAGCAGCATGACCCTCGACGAACTCCGCCGCCAAGTCTGTGAAGCCAACCGCGCCCTGCCCGCCAGCGGTCTCGTGCGCCTGACCTGGGGGAATGTGAGCGGGATCGACCACGCCAGCGGCCTGTGGGCCATCAAACCCCGCGGTGTAGATTACGATCAACTCACCCCGGCCGACATCGTGGTGCTCGATCTGGAAGGCAAAGTCGTCGAAGGCAAGCTGCGCCCGTCCAGTGACACGAAGACGCATCTGCACCTCTACCGCGAGTTCCCGAAGATCGGCGGCATCACTCACACGCACAGCCTGCATGCCACGATGTTCTGCCAGGCCGGCCGTGAGCTGCCCTGCCACGGCACCACGCATGCGGATCACTTTCACGGCACCGTGCCCCTCGTGCGGGCGCTGACGCCCCAGGAGGTGGAGGCCGATTACGAGCATTTCACCGGCGTGGCCATCGTGGAGCGGCTTCGTGAGCTGAGCCACGATCCGCTCGAAATGCCCGCCGTGCTCCAGCTTCATCATGCGCCCTTCACCTTTGGCAAGAGCGCCATGGATTCGCTGAACAACAGCATCGCCCTCGAAATGTGCGCCCAGATGGCCCTTGGCAGTTATGCCTTGGCTCCCTCGCTGGCTCCCATCCCATCCCACATCCTCGAAAAGCACCACCTGCGCAAACACGGTCCGGGTGCCTACTACGGGCAGGGGGCTCATTGAGGTGGCAGAACGGGCAAGCAGGCATTGCCAGCATCCAAAATGGGGCTATGAACTCCGCCCCCCTTTTTCCTCCGCATGTCCCAGTTTGCTCCCGCCCGTCCCCGCCCGCTCGATGCGCCGGTCTCCATCGCCGTCGTGGCGAGTTTGTATAACAACCAGTTCGTGCAGGGCCTCGTGAATGCCGTGGCGGCGGAATTGGAGGACCTCGCGCCGCAGGCCACGGTGGATGTGTATCGCGTGCCAGGAGCCTTTGAGATTCCCGTCACCACGGAGCTGGTGTTGCGGAACGCGAAGCCGGATGCCGTCATCACGCTCGGCGTGATCATTCGCGGCAGCACGCAGCATGCGGACTTGGTCGGCAGCAGCGTCACGCAGGCTTTGCAGGACATGGCGGTGCGTCATTGCACGCCCGTGGTGCACGAGGTGCTGCTCGTCGATGACGCGGAGCAGGCCGAGGAACGCTGCCTGGGGGCCACCATCAACCGCGGCACGGAAGCTGCCCGCGTGTGCGTGCAGATGATCAATCTCTTTGCCAAAATGCGTGCCGGTTTCGCCGGTGAAGCCGAACTCGCCTGATCTTTACACACCATGGGAAAACGCCGCGAAGGCCGCGAAGCCGCCGTCCAATACCTCTTTGCCCGCGACATGCACGGCGAGCAGGCCGATGAAGGCCAGCTCGACACGTTCTGGAGCATTCACACTGCCAAGACCTCGACGCGATTGTATGCCGAGAGCCTCATCAAAGGTGTGCTCGAGCACATCGCCGAGATCGATGACCACATCCGCGGCTCGATTCTCAATTTCCGCCTCGAGCGTCTGGCTCATGTCGATCGCAATGTGCTCCGCGTGGCCGTTTACGAACTCGCCTTCTGCCCCGATGTACCCGGTCCGGTCATCTTGAACGAGGCCATCGAGGTGGCCAAGGCACTCAGTGCCGGGGAATCCGGTTCCTTCGTCAATGGCGTGCTCGACCGCCTCGCGAAGAAGCTGCGGCCAAACGAGCCGAAATACTCCAAACCGGGCCCGATGCCCAAAGAGGACTGATCATGGCCGGTTTCTTCAAATCACTCCTCCAGCGCTTCACGAAGCCTGACATCGACTGGGACGAGCTCGAGGCCTCGCTGATCAGTGGTGACCTCGGCCCGCGACTGGCCGTGCAAATCGTGAACGACCTCAAAGCGCAGCAGCGGAAGCTCCACGGTGCCGACATCGTGCAAGTGGCCCGCGAGCATGTGCGCAAGATTTTGCCCGAGACGGTCCCGCAACTCACGCCGCTCGAAGGAAAGCCCAAGGTGCTTCTCATCGTCGGTGTGAACGGCACTGGCAAAACCACCTCCACCGCGAAGCTCGCGCACGTTTTGCATCAGCGTGGGCACAAAGTCGTGCTCGCCGCGGCGGACACCTTCCGCGCCGCCGCCGTCGAGCAACTCACCGTGTGGAGTGATCGCCTCGGGATCCCGCTCGTCAAAGGTCCGCCGAACTGCGATCCGGCCTCCGTGTGCTTTGATGGCTACGAAAAAGCCGTCAAAGAGAAGGCTGACTTCCTCATCTGCGACACCGCCGGCCGTCTCCACACGAAGCACAACCTCATGGAGGAGCTGAAAAAGATTCACCGCATCCTCGGCCGCCGTGATCCGAGTTCGCCGCATGAGGTTTTGCTCGTCTGCGATGCCACCACGGGCGGCAATGCCTTGTCCCAAGCTCGCGAATTCCACAAAGCCATCCCGCTGACCGGCGTCATCGTCACCAAGCTCGATGGCAGCGGCAAAGGCGGCGTCTTGGTCGCCATTCAGCAGGAACTCGGCGTCCCCACCCGCTTCATCGGCCTCGGTGAGCGTGTCGAGGACTTCCAGCCGTTTGATTCGAAGCGGTTCGTTGAAGAGCTGCTTTGACTCTCAGGAGCGAAGGGCAGCCCAGTGCTCGCGATACTCGCGGCGGAGGAGTTTGGAAGCATCCGCGTGGCCGGTGAACTGCTCTTTGGCTGGATCGAAGACCAAAGCACTACGAGTGCGGGCGGCGATGTTGCCGAGGTGGCAGAGCGCGGTGCTGAGATGGTTGATGGTGATGTCGGCGTTGAGCATTGCGCCGCTGCGGATGCCGTCGAAGAAGTTCGCGTGATGGGCGGCGAGATCGGGGCCGGTGCCTTTGAGTTCCTCGATGAGCTTGTTCCGCTCGCCGTAGATCTGCCAGCCGCCCTTGGCCTTGCCGCCGATGATCATGCCCTTCGTGCCATACCACGCGCAGCCGTTTTCGTGACCTTCCTGCACATACGGGCTCCAGTTGCGCTGCTCGTAGATGAGCTGCTTTGTTTTGCCCGCGATGTCATACTCGAACGCGCAGTAAAGCGTGTCCGGCCACTCCTGATCGTCGTCAAAGAAGAGCTTCGAGCCCTGCCCGATGATGCGCTGCGGATGCTGCTCCGCACCGAGGCCCCAGCGAGCGATGTCGATGTCATGCACGCCGTCATTGCCGAAGTCACCAGCTCCGAAATGATGAAACCAGCGCCAGTGCGCGGGATGGTAGGTTTTTCTAAACGGCACCTTCGGCACAGGGCCGAGCCACAGGTCGTAATCGAGCTCCGGCGGCGGCTCGCTGTCCGGCTGGTGGCCGTGATTTTTGCGAAGCTGGCTGTTCCAGGCCTTCGCGACCAAAACATCGCCGATGATGCCGCTGCGCAGCTTTTCGATGATCGCGGCCACGGAGGCTGTGCTGCGGCTTTGCGTGCCCACCTGCATGCAAACCTTGTTTTGAGCCGCCGCCTCGATCATGAGCCGACCTTCGCGCAAATTGTGCGAGCAGGGTTTTTCGACATAGACGTGCTTTCCGGCCTGCGCGGCCAAAATCGCGCCCGGAGCATGCCAATGGTCCGGCGTGGCCATCAGCACGGCCTGCACCGCTTTGTCCTCAAACACGCGGCGCATGTCCGCAGCGATCTTCGGCATCTGCCCGGTGAGCTCTTGAATGAGCTTTGCACCCGCCTCGGCCCGTTTCGAGTCCGCATCGCAAACCCACGAGAAGTTCACGTCGTCGCGCTGGCACATCGTTTTGATGTGATTCGTGCCCATGCCGCCAGGGCCGATGAAGGCGAGGTTGATCTTGTCGCCCTTGTTCTGCGCCTTCAGCAAAGCAGGGGCGGCGAGCGTGGCGAGGGCGAAGCGGCGGCGGGTGAGCATCTTCATAGCACGGAACCTACGGCGTGAAGGCGTGAATCTTGACAAGGTCTCCCGGCTCTCTCCATGCGCAGGACATGAAGCACTCCTCCCCCCGTCGAACGTTGCGCAGCCGTGAAGGCGCGGAGATCGCCCCGCGCAAGAGCATGGGGCAGAATTTCCTCATCGATGAGTCCATCTCGAAGTGGATCGCCGACCAGATCCAGCCGGATGAAGCCCCACTGGTGGTGGAGATTGGGCCCGGCATGGGGGCGCTGACGGAGCATCTGCTCGGCCGGCCAAAGAAGCTGGTGCTCATCGAAAAGGATTTTCAGCTCGCCCCGGAGCTTCAGCGAAGGTTTGAAGGGCGTGGCGATGTCGAGGTGATCGCCCAGGATGCCACGCGGATTGATTTGAGGCCCTGGTTCCGGCACGGTCCGCTGAAATTGATCGGCAACCTGCCTTACTCCGTTGGCGGGGAGATCTTAAAGCACTGGCTGGCGCTGCCGACGCCCGTGAGCGAGGCCGTTTTCATGCTGCAAAAGGAGGTGTGTGACCGGCTCGCGGCGAAATGCGGCGAAGACGCGTATGGTGGCCTCTCGCTGCTCGTGCAGAAGGACTGGGTGGTGGAGACGCTGCGCATCGTGCCGCCGGAGGTTTTTAATCCACGTCCCAAGGTGGACTCCGCGGTGATCCGCCTCACGCCGCGTGATCCGGCGTCGTTGCCGGTGTTTGACCGCGTGCTGTTTGACCGACTGGTGCGGATGGGTTTCGCGCAGCGTCGCAAACAGCTTAAAAACTTGCTGCCGGAGCCGCCACGTAGCTGGCAGGCGCTGGTGGAGTCACTGGAAGTCTCCGCCACGGTGCGGGCGGAGGAGCTTTCGCTTAAGCAGTGGGTGCAAATCGCCCGCTGGTATGAAAACCGCACCGAGGCAGATGCCGGGCAGAAGGCGTGCGAGGTCTTTGACGTGGTGAACGAGCGCAACGAGGTCATCGGCCAGCGCACGCGGGGAGAGGTGCACCGCGAGAAGCTGCTTCACCGGGCGGTTCACATCTTTGTCATCAACTCACGCGGCAAAATCTACCTCCAGCAGCGCTCGCATCTCAAAGATGTCTCGCCATTGAAATGGGACAGCAGCGCGGCCGGGCATCTCGACGCGGGCGAGAGCTATGCGGACTCGGCGCTGCGTGAGCTGAAGGAGGAGATCGGCATCGAGGTGACGGCCACGGAACTCGCCGCGGAGCTTCCGGCGGGCGAGCACACGGACCATGAATTCGTCGAGCTGCGCCTCGCGAAGCATGATGGACCGATCCGCTGCCTGCCGGAGGAGAT
>JBKCXA010000781.1:0-4223 GCA_046316935.1 Prosthecobacter sp. | reverse complement strand
TTTGACTTCGCCGATGCGGAGCTGCTGCAAACGCAGTCGGTGAGTGCATTCAAGGCCTATGGCATTGTGATTTTAGGGCACCTGCTCCCAGAAACGTTGCTCGGGGAACTCCGCAGCGACCGGGATGTCGCCATACGGATGAGTCTCGACCCAGGCGTAACCGGCGCTGACGGTCAAAGCGGGGCTGATGGTGTAATTGATGCCGGGACGCAGCAGGAGCTGCTGCCAGTTTTCACCCCTGTCGGCGCGGCGGACCTGCGATGCGAGATGCAGGCCCCCTTTGCTGCCGGGGTAAAAGGGATGATCGCCGACGTAGTTGAGCCAGAGGTTCTGGTTCGACTCGGTGTGATCCGCACCTGCCGCGCAGCGAGCAGCGGCAGCCGCGGCTATGCAGATGAGCAAGGTGATGAGGAGCCGATTGCGTGTGGACATGATGTAGATTCGGGTGCTGGCGGCGGTGCTGCCGGGCACCGCCGCCTTGGTTTGAGCTGTGTTTTACACCAACGAGAGTGAATTCCCTCAGGCCGTCTTCAAACGGGCCGCCTGTGGATGCGAGGAGACGGGCTTGTGCTCATCGAGTCCGGCGAGGATGAGCTCGCGGTTTTCGAGTGTCCAGTCCTGCGCCATCTCCTCGAGCTTTTTGATGACCGAGTGATCAATGAAATGCGTCTTGGAGAGGTCCACCTGCACTTTCGGATGATGGCGGAGCTCCAAGAGCTTTTTGCGCATCGGCAGCCAGTTGCTGAAGATGAGCGACTTCTGCACTTCGACCACCGGATGGTCGGTGTCGCTCGTTTTGACCTCGGCGTGCGGTTTGAAGAGATTACCAACGCTCACTCCGGCACAGCAATGAATGATCATTTTCACCACGATGCCCGCCGCGATGCCGATGAGCAGGTCTGTGGCGAGCGTAACGAGCAGCGTGGTGATGAAGACGACGAGTTGGCCCTTACCGACCTCGAGCATGTGATGGAATTCCTTCGGCGAGGCGAGGTTGTAGCCGGTGAAGACCAGCATGCCGGCGAGCGCGGCAAGCGGGATGTGATTCAGCAGCGCGGGCACGCTGGCGACGAGCACGAGGAGGAAGGTGCCGTGCCAAAAGTTCGCCCAGCGGGTGCGGGCGCCGTTGTTGCGGTTCGCGCTGGAGCGGACGATTTCGGAGATCATCGGCAGGCCGCCGATGAAGGCCACGAGCGTGTTGGCGACGCCAACGGCGAGCAGATCGCGATTCAGATCGGTGCGGCGCTGCCAAGGGTCGAGGAGGTCGACAGCCTTCGCGCTCAGCATGGACTCCAGCGAGCCGACGAGGCAGAACATGATGATCCATTTGATGCTCGCCCCGCTGAAGATGGCGCTGAAGTCGGGTCCCTTAATACCATCGAGGATGTTCATCGGCAGATTCACCAGCGCATCAGGTCCGACGACGTAATCGTGGCCGTGAAATTGATACATGTGCTTGTGCTCGAGGTCGAAGTAGTAGCTCAGCGGCACGGCGATGAGCAGCACGATCAGCGGCCCGGGGATGGCCTGCACGACCTTGTTTTTGATGAAGAGTCGCGCAAACAGCAGCGTCACGGCGATGAGGCCGATCAAGGCAAGCTCCGGATTCATATGTTGAATGCTCTTCGGGATCTCGGCGAGCAGTTCGAGCGGCTCCTTCGCATGCGCGGCCACGCCGAGGGCGACGTGGATTTGTTTTGAAATGATGATCACGCCGATCGCGGCCAGCATGCCGTGCACCGCAGCCACGGGGAAGAACTCGCCCAGCGTGCCGAGGCGGAAGGCTCCGAAGAGAATCTGGATGCAGCCAGACACCACGCCGACCGCGAGGGCTTTCTCATAACCGAGCTCGCTCACCGTGCCGAGCACGATGGCGATCATGCCCGCTGCGGGGCCTTTGATCGTGAGTTCCGAATTGCTCATGAAGGGCGCGAGGATGCCGCCGACGACTGCGGTGAAGATACCGGCGATCGCGGGACATCCGCTGGCCTTGGCAATGCCGAGGCAGAGGGGCAGGGCGATCAGGAAGACGAGAAAGCCGGACACCATGTCCTTGCCGAGATACTGTTTGAAGCCAGCGAAGTTGCCGATCGGCTTGGGGCCAGCGAGGGGTGCGGAGGGGGCGGGTGCGGACATGGTGCGCGGTGAGTGCGTTTTTGGGGACGCTGCGATTTACGCACAGGGCATGCCATCCAAAACATCCCCTCGGCAGGGTAAAATGCACCCAGTCCCGGGGGAGTGACCGCCAGCATCGTCACTCCATCGTGAAAGGACGGTCCACGGGCGTGAACGAGTCGCGATCTTGTCCAGGTTCCCAGCGCAGGGCTTGCTCTCGCTCGATCCAGGCGTCATTCACCTCCGCCGGGAGCTTGTCGTGCTCGGGCAGCCATTCCGTGACGGCGGGGAGGTCGAGGGTGAGAAATGCGGCAGTCATGAGACGAGGCGGCTATACTGGGGGAACAAATGGCGGCAGCCGTATTTGTCAAAAAGTGCCTCCAAATCGGCAATGCTGATCACTCCCGGATTTAGTCGCAGCATTTCGGCAATGTCCGCTCCATCCTTGGCCTGTCTCTCCTCATTGCTGAACATGGCGTGGAGTTTCAACGCGATCAAACTGGGCACACTGGGCACTTTCAGCGTCGTGGAGCCGATCTGGAGAGTTTTGTGCCCGATGAGCAGTTTCTCGAAAGTGTCGGCATTCACATACATCACGTCCACATCGTCCGCGAGCATCGATGGATGCCTCCAGCGGGAGAAGACCTTGGTTTCAGCTCTTTTTTGATAGCCGAGCTTCATCAGCAATTCGCACATCACCGGCATGTCCTGTGTGGCGACGAGGAAATCGACATCCTTGGTGAAACGAACCACGCCATGCGCCTCCAACGCTCGTCCGCCGATGAGCAAAAAGCGCAATTCGCCGCGTCGTTCAGCTCGCACGAGATAATCAGCCAGGGCTTGCATGCCCTACCGCTAGCTCGCACAGGCTGCCTCCTCAAGCCTCCATCACACTCCCCTGCTCCCACGATACATTACCCCCTGCCGAAGGGATGGTTCCGGCACTGAAGATGCCCTTTACTGGGCAAAATCCCTCTTTCCGTGCCTCACACTCACTTTTCCGCCTCCGAACGCCGCGAGCATCTCCAGCATGTGCTCGACCATGCGGCGCATTATCTGCCCACGCAGGGCCCGATCGGTGTTTTCGTGCATCACAACACGCTGCATGCCTTTCAGCATCAGGAGTTCGAGCCGTCGGTGCAGGAGGCGGCGCAGCTTTTCAAGGCGCAGCCCTTCCTCGCCGAGGAGACGTATCAAAATGATCGCGCCCGTGGCCGCATCCTCGATCAGGACATCGATGACGTGCTCTCCCGCGAGCCGGATGCGGAGATTTTGCCGGGACAACTCACGCGCAGGCAGCTTCGTCGTGCGTTGCTCATTCCGGGTGTGCGTCGTGTGAATGGCATCGACATCGCCTGGGCCATTGAAGAGGGCGACTGGCTCGAAAACTTCCGCCATGATCTGCCGCCTGCCGCCGCGCATCAACTCACCGGCGACACGCCGAAGGAACTCTGGGATGTGTGCCTCGCCCGCGTGCCAAAGCACACACCGCCGGCTCCTGGCGTGCCCAAACGCCCGCGTGAGGCTGTGATAGCCGAAAAGTGCATCGATCTGGATTTGATTGTCAATCCGCCGCTCATCCGCCTCACCGGAGCGTATCTCGATCAAGGCATCGCCTATTGGCCGATGCCGCTGCGCGAGGAGGGACTGCTCGCTGCGTCGCGCAAAATCATGTCGCAGCCGCTTTCCATCGCGCGAAAGCATCTCACGCTCGTCGGCCGCGAGTATCGCCGCCAGATGGAGCGGAGCATGAGCGCCGAGGATGTCGTCATCGATGCGCTGGAGCGCCTCGCGGTCTTCCCGAGCGATTGGGAGGATTTCCTTATGTCAGAGCTCATCGCGCTGCCTGGCTGGGCGGGCATGATCCGCATGCTGGAAAACGATGTCACGCTGGCTCCGCACGACCGCGTGAAGTGCTCGCTGATGGAATTCCTCGCGCTGCGCCTCACCTACACGCTCGCCGCGCTGGAGGACATCATGGGAGACACCACCACCTGGCGTGCCGTGAAGATCATGCCGCACACAGTGGACCCGCTCACGCCTGTGGCGCGCTTTTTCGATGCTGCGCAGCTCCTCGGTTTGCAGAGCAGCGTGCTCGCCCGAATGCC
>JBKCXA010000780.1:0-16263 GCA_046316935.1 Prosthecobacter sp. | reverse complement strand
GCTCGTCGAGCACCTTCTGCGGGACTTTGGAGGTGAAGTTCGTGTCGGCGAGCTTGGCGGTGACCTTTTCGAGCTCGGATTCGACTTTGGCGACTTCTTTGCCGACGCGAGCGCGTTCCGCTTCGACATCGATGAGGCCATCGAGAGGCAGGAAAAGCTCGCCGAGAGGCGTGAGGGCTGCGGGCGTGCCTTTTTTCGGCTGGAAGGCCGCATCGACTTCGAGCGGCTCCGCATTGAGAAGGATGCGCAGGACCTCGATTTCGTGCGCAGGCAGCTCAGAGGCCGGTTTGAGCACGAAACGCACCTTCTTGTTGATGTTGAAGGTGCTCTTGAGGCCGCGACCCAGCTCGACGGCCTTGTACTTGTCGTTCGCGGCCTGTTCGTCCTCGGGAAGGATGCCGAAGTGGGCGAGTTCGTCCGCATCGAGCGGTTTCGGCCACGGGGCGAACATGATGCTCTTGCCGCCTTGGTTTTCAGGAAGGTCGGCGTTGAAGCCCATGCCGTGCCACAGCTCTTCGGTGATGAAGGGCATGAAGGGATGGAAAAGGCGCAGCGTGTGGCCGAGCACGAAGTCGATGACGGCGAGGGTGTTGGCACGACGGCGACGGTTTTCGCTGTAGTCGGCCTCTGTGAGGCCGGATGCCAGGTCAGAGACCTGGCCTACAGGGGCCTGCAGCACGGCTTTGCTGGCCTCGATGTACCAGTCGCAGTATTCGCTCCAGAAGAAGCGGTAGAGCGTGGCGGTGGCGTCGCTGAAGCGGTATTCTTCCAATGCGGTGCTGACCTCGGCGATGGCGGTGTTGAGGCGCAGGAGGATCCATTTGTCGTCGCTGCTGAGCAGCGCGGCGCTGATCTCGGTCTCGACTTCGCCACCTTGCATCTGGCGGAAGCGGGCGGCGTTCCAGAGCTTGGTGCAGAAGTTGCGGCCGAGTTCGACGTTCTTTTCGTCGAAGCAGATGTCCTGGCCGAGCGGTGCGCTGCGCATGATGCCGAAGCGCAACGCGTCCGCGCTGTAGCTGGCGATCAGCTCCAGCGGATCGGGCGAATTGCCGAGCGATTTGGACATCTTGCGGCCCTGCTTGTCGCGGATGATGCCGGTGAAATAGACGTTCTTGAACGGCAGCTCGCCCATCCACTCGAAGCCCGCCATGATCATGCGGGCGACCCAGACGAAGATGATGTCCGGCCCCGTGACGAGATCGGTCGTCGGGTAGAAGGCCTTCAACGTGGCGGTCTTCTCCGGCCATCCCATCGTCGCGAAGGGCCACAGCCAGGAGCTGAACCAGGTGTCGAGGACGTCGGGGTCTTGGGTGAAGCCTGCTTTCTCAAGAATCGCGGCTTCAACCTCAGACGTGGTTGCGGCATAAGTCTCTTCTTGAGTCCCGATTGGATAGCTTTGAAACACTGTGGTGTGTCCTTCCTGCTGCGATAGCGACGTCTCGAAACCTTCAGCGCTATGCATATCAGTCGTGGTCGGAATTCGTGCGCCAAAAAGACCTGGCAAACATTCTTCCCAACTACCCTGCGTCGATTTACGATGCCAAACCGGCACGCGATGACCCCACCAGACTTGGCGGCTGATGCACCAATCCTGCAGGCCGGTCATCCAGTGGTCATAGACCTTCGCCCAGCGGTCGGGGTGGAATTTCATCTCGCCATTGGCCACGACGGCCTGGCTTTCTTTCACGCTCGGGTATTTGAGGAACCACTGCTCGCTCAAACGGCTTTCGATGGGCACGTCGGCACGCTCGGAGTAGCCGAGGTTGTTCTGATAGGGCTCCTCTTTGACGAGGCTGCCGATTTCCGCGAGCAACTCGGCAGCGCGTTTGCGAGCGGCGAAGCGCTCCATGCCGACGAGGTCCTTACCAGCGAACTCGTTGAGGGTGCCGTTCGGGTGCATCACATCAATCGGCTCCATCTTCGTGAATTCATTCTCTCGACCGCCTTCACGAGCTTTCTGTCTCCTTCCCTCATATCGAATACGCGTCCAGATCTCAAAGTCGGCCTTGTCATGCGCGGGCGTGACTTTCAGCACGCCGGTGCCGAAGGTGAAATCGACATGCTCATCGGCGATGATCGGCAGCAATGCTTGATTCTCGACCGGCAACGGACGGCGCACGTGTTTGCCGATGAGGTGCGCATAACGCTCGTCCTTCGGATTGACGGCAATCGCGGTGTCGCCCGGGATGACCTCCGGCCGCGTGGTGGCGATGGTGAGCCAGGTGCCGGGTTCCTCGACGACCTCGACTTTGAAGTGATACATGATGGCGTTTTGCGCCTTCATGACGACCTCCTCATCGCTGAGCGCAGTGAGGGAGGACGGGCACCAGTTCACCATGCGCTTGCCACGGTAGATGAGGCCCTTTTTGTAGAGATCGACGAACACGCGCATGACACAGGCGTTGTAGTCGTCGTCAAAGGTGAAGCGCTCGCGGCTCCAGTCGCAGGAGGCGCCGAGCTTCTTGAGCTGCTCGATGATGATGCCGCCGTGCTTCTCCTTCCACTCCCAGATCTTCGCCACGAGGCCCTCGCGGCCCAGGTCGTCGCGGTGCTTGATGACACCCTGCTTTTTCAGCGTCTTCTCGACGACGTTTTGCGTGGCGATGCCGGCGTGGTCGGTGCCGGGCAGCCAGAGCACTTCCTTCCCCAGCATGCGGGCGCGACGGGCGAGGATGTCCTGGATGGTGTTGTTCAGCACATGGCCGAGCGTGAGGATGCCCGTGACGTTCGGCGGCGGGATGACGATGGAGTAAGCCGGGCGCTTCTCGCTCACACGAGCGGGATCGGCTTCAAAGCATTTGTCATCCAGCCAGCGCTGATACCAGCGGGCTTCGACATCGGCTGGCGTGTAGGTCTTTTCGAGTTCGGGCATAAAAGGGGCGCGAAGATGGGGCGGAATGCCCCAGGCGCAAGCCCTCGCCGACGGCGGCAGTGTCAGAGGTAAGAAGTGAGATGTCAGAGGTGCTAAGCGCACCACTTCTAACTTCTTACCTCTCACTTCTCACTTCTCACCTCCCACGACCCCATTACGCCGCGCAGCCAGCCGTGGCGTGCTCTTCTTGGTGACAAGAATGATCGCAGCAGGGGCTCAGCGGCACGCCGTCCATGGACTGGGGGGCTTCGAGGCCGGGATTCGGCTCCAGCGGCATGAGGCCGAGGTCGCGGAGGAGCTTCATGTCCTCGTTCGCACGCGGATTGGCGGCGGTGAGGAGCTTGTCTCCGTAGAAGATGGAGTTCGCACCGGCGAAGTAGGCCAGCGCCTGCGCCTCGCGGCTCAGGTTCGTGCGACCGGCGCTGAGGCGCACCTTGGCCTTCGGGATGGCGATGCGGGTGACGGCGATCATGCGGATGAAGGCGAAGGAATCGACGACTTCATTATCACCCAGCGGTGTGCCTTTGATGGGCATGAGCGCATTGATCGGCACGCTCTCGGGCTGCGGATTGAAGTTTGAAATCACCTCCAGCATCTTCAGGCGGTCCTCGATGGTCTCGCCGAGGCCGAGGATGCCGCCGCAGCAGACGGACATGCCAGCGTCCTGCGCATGACGGATGGTGCGGAGGCGGTCTTCAAAGCTGTGCGTGCTGACGATGTTCGGATAATGCTCCGGTGAGGTGTCCACGTTGTGGTTGTAGGCGGTCACACCGGCTTCTTTGAGATCGGCAGCCTCATCGGCACCGAGTTCGCCAAGGGTGACGCAGACTTCCATGCCGAGCTTGGAAACGTCGCGAACGATGTCGAGCACCTGATCGAATTTCGACGTGCCTTTGCGCACGCCTTTCCAGGCGGCGCCCATGCAGAAGCGGGTCGAGCCGTTGGCCCGAGCGGCGAGAGCACGCTCCATGACCTGCTCCTTCGGCATCAGCTTCTCCGCCTGCACGCCGGTGGTGTAGCGGGCGCTCTGGGCGCAGTAGCCGCAGTCCTCGCTGCAACCACCCGTCTTGATGCTCAGCAGGGTGCAGAGCTGCACCGCGTTGTCCGTCCAGTGCTCGTCATGCACGGCACGGGCCTGCTTGAGGAGATTGAAGAAAGGCTGGTGATAGATGCGGTGAAGCTCGGCAAAGGTCATGGCGGGGGAAAAGTGCGCCGGATACTTGGCGCAAACCGCCGGGATGCACGGGAAAAGATAGACAAACCCCGCGCCCGCATCCGTCTCTGCCATGATGCCGCGCTCCAGCCAGCTCGAACGCCTTTACGACACCCACGCCGCGGGTGTCTTCCACTACCTGCACGGCATCGTGCGGTCGGAGGCCGATGCGAAGGACCTGCTGCAGGAGTTTTTCATCAAACTCTCCCGCCTCACCCTGCCCGCCGATCTCGACAACGAACGCGCTTACCTCCTGCGCATCGCTCATCGGCTGGCCATCGACTGGCTGCGCCGCCATGCCAGCCGTGAAAAGGCCGAGCAAAGCCACCCGCAGGTGCTTTTCGCCCTGCAGGAGGATCCCGATGCCGACCGCTTCGCCCGCCGCGTCGAGGCTGCCTTGCACGAGCTGCCGCCGGAGCAGCGGAGCATCGCCGAGATGAAGCTGTGGCACGGCCTCACCTTCGAACAGATAGCCGAGACGCAGCAGATCCCGCTAAACACCGCCGCCAGCCGCTACCGCTACGCCCTCGAAAAACTCCGCGGCCTGCTGAAGCCGCTCTACGACGAATTGAAGCCATGAAAACGCCCCCCGATGCCTTCGAGCATGATTTGGAACGTCTCGCCCTCCGCGAGCTGCCACCGCACTGGCGGCAGGAAATCCTCGCGAGAGCGCAAAAGCCCCGTTTCGCGCCGCCGCGAGCTCTCGCCTTCGTTTTGGCCGCCGCGTGGCTCGTGATCTTCACGCTGCATGCGCTCACGCCCACGCCTGAAAAGCCGCCGCAGGCTCAAAACGCACCCGTCTTTGCCCCCAGCAGCCTGTTTGCCCTCAATCATCACCTCGACCTCCTCCAGCCATGAAACGCCTTTTCAGCCTCCGCGTGCTCGTTTGGACCTTCGCCAGTCTCGTCACGCTCTACATCCTGCTCGTCGTCCTCGAAAACTGGACCGGTGCCCGCGCCCTCGCCGCCGCGAAGGAAAAAGTCGTGAAGGAAGGTGAGAGCCTCGACTTCATGGCCCTCGTGCCGCCGCTGCCGCCGGAAGCCGAAAACTTCTGCGCCATCGAACCTCTCGCCGGACTCACGAATCCGAAAAACAAACCCGCCCAGGCTTTGGAGGCGCTCGACAAAATCACCTCGAAAGCCCCCGGTGGCCTCAATTCCATTCAGCTAGGCACTGCGCCTGATTTGAAGCCATGGATCGAGCACCTCGCGAAGAACGGCATCGGCAAGGCGGATTCCACACCTGCCGAGATACTCGTTGCGCTCGATGCCGCGCATCCAGTGCTCAAAACGCTCGCCGATGCCGCGCCGCAGCGTCGCGCGGCACAGTTCACGCCGAGGATTGGCGAGGGGCAGGACGGCATCACGCTCTTCGAATTGCAGGTGCCGCACTACAACCACGCACAGCGCCTCGGCAAGGCCCTGTTGCTCCGCTGCCATCTCGCCATCGCCGCAGGTCAGGCTGGCGAGGCCTTGAAATGCATCCAGGCATCGCTGCGGCTCTCCGAGGCCTGTTTTCAAGAGCCCATCCTCATCAGCCTGCTCGTCGGCTCCAGCATCCACGCCATCACAATGGAACGCATTTGGGCGCTGCTGCATGCCCGCATCGCCACCGAGGCTGAATTGAGCATCTTGAAGCAGGAACTCGCACGTCTCGATCTGCCAGCGACCCTGCTCCACGCGATGCGCGGTGAGCTCGCCGCCGCTTCGCAGACCTTCGAACACCTCAAAAGCAGGCCGGAGGGTAGTGCCGGTCTGTTCGACCTCATCGCTGTGCAGCCCGGGCAGCAGCAGTCTCTTGCCTCTCGATTCCTTAATGCGCTGCTTCCTTCCGGCTTCCTCGACCACTCCGAGGCTTTCATCATTCATCAGGAAATCGACAGGTTCATCGTGCCAGCCAAGCAAGGCGGCTATCCGCGATTGAAAGTGGCATTGCATGATCTCGAAACGTCTTTCGCCGAGAAAAACAAGCTCCTTCACCCTCACCAGATTCTAGCTCGACTCATGCTGCCTGCTTATGGCAGTGTCGTCAGGAATGTTATCGAGTCCGAGACACGCCGCCGCCAGGCTTTGGCGGCAATCGCCATCGAGTCCTTTCACCTCGCGAAAGGCTCGCCGCCAGAGCTGTTGCCCGCGGGCATCCTCGATGTCATCGACGAAAAGCCGATGCGCTACCGCGTCGAAGGCGGCGGCTATGTCTTGTGGTCCATCGCTCACAATGAGAAGGACGATGGCGGCCGGGCCCCCGCCGATAAGGAACGCACCACCGATGCCAAATACACCGGCGACTGGGTGTGGCGCATGCCAGCCCGCGACTGAGCAAGAATACAAAAGTCCTGTGCAGAGAGCAGATTCTTGGTTTAGGCAGCGGACATCATGGACGACCTCGACCTCGCCCGCGCCTGCGCGGAATTTGCTGATGACAAAAAAGCGGAGAACATCCGCATCCTCGACCTGCGCGGGCTTTCCCCCGTGACGGACTGGCTGGTGCTATGCAGCGCCCTCTCCGCCCCGCAGCTCCGCGCCGTGCGGGATCACATCGAGGACGAGATGAAGGACAAGCACGGCGAGCGCCCGCTCTACCGCGATGGCAGCTATGACAGCCAGTGGATGATCCTCGATTACGGCAATGTGATGGTGCACATCCTCTCGCCTGAAAAACGCGAGTACTACGCCCTCGAAGAGCTTTGGGGTGATGCGCAGGAGGTCACGCTGACCGGCACCGAACCCGCCGGACCGCCTCCTGAGGTCAAACCACGCGTCAGAGCCGCCAAACCCAAGGCCGCCAAGAAAGCCCCGGCAAAGAAAAAGCCCGCAGCCAAGAAGACGGCCAAAAAAGCCGCGAAGAAGGCCAAGAAGTAGGCATGCCCTCCGAAGATTCGCCGCCGCCACAGCTCAAAGACTGGTTTGATGATGCCCGTCATCGCAGTCTCGCGAAGGCGCTGGCGAAGATCGAGACCGGTTTTGATGCCAAAAGCTTCCTGAAGCTCGTGCTCGAAGGTCTCGACCACCGAAGCCTGATGCAGCGGCTGCATCTATGCGCTCTCGCCACCGAGGCGTCCCTGCCCGGCGATTACCGGCAGAAGGTGGCAGTGCTGCAAAAGCTGGCTCCGCAGATCGGGCACGAGTTCGTGAGCATCTTCCTATGCGACTTTGTGGCCACCTTCGGCCTCGATGACTTCGATTTCTCGATGGAGGCGCTTCGCTTCTTCAACGGCTTCGGCTCGGCGGAGTTTGCCGTGAGGCCGTTCATCGTCGCCGATCAAAAACGGGCGCTGGAGACGATGCGTCGCTGGACTTCCGATCCCGATGAAAAGGTGCGCCGCCTGGCGAGCGAAGGTTCACGGCCGCGCCTGCCCTGGGGCATGAAATTGACCGCTCTCGTGCGTGACCCGGAGCCAACGGCAGCCATCCTCGAAGCGCTGAAGGACGACGAATCGCTCTTCGTCCGCCGCTCGGTGGCGAATCATCTCAACGACATCACCAAGGATCATCCCGAGCGTGTTTTGGCTCGTTTGGAGAGCTGGAACCTCGACCGCGAGGAACTGCGCTGGATCGCCAAGCATGCCTGCCGCACGCTGATCAAGCGCGGCCATCCACGTGCCTTGAAACTCTTCGGTTTCGGCAAAAAGGCCGAGCTGGAGGCGGAGTTGAAGCTTTCACCCACGAAGATCGCTCTGGGTGAGCGCCTGCACATCACCGCCGAGATCACCTCAACGACCGCGAAGCCCCAGCGCCTCGCCATCGACTACGTCATCCACTATGTGAAGGCCCGTGGAGCCGCCTTTGAGAAGGTCTTCAAATGGACGGAGATTGATCTGCCGCCCCGTGGCCAGATCACGCTGACTAAATCTCAAGTCATCCGCGATTTCACCACCCGCAAACACCACCCCGGCCATCACCGCGTCGAGCTCCAGATCAATGGTCAACGCGTGGCAGCGGCCGGGTTTGATTTGAAGTGACCCACGCGGACGCAAAAAAAGGGCGGATCGTGATGATCCGCCCTTCTCGTGATTGGTTTGATGATCGGAAGATCAGACTTCCTCACCGACGGCGTAGCGCACGAAGCGGCGCACGACGAGGTTTTCACCGAGCTCGGCGATCTTGCTCTTCACGAAGTCACCGATGGTGATGTCGGGGTTCTTGATGAAGGCCTGCTCCATGAGGCACTGCTCAGCGAAGATCTTGTCGATCTTGCCCTGCACGATCTTCTCGACGATGGCGGCGGGCTTGTCCTTGATCTGCTCGGCGGCGATTTCCTTCTCCTTGGCGATGAGTGCCTCGGGGATTTCTTCACGGCGGATGAATTTCGGGCTGGCGGCAGCGATGTGAAGGCTGATGTCGCGCACGAAGGCCTGGAAGATTTCGTTGCGGGCAACGAAGTCGGTTTCGCAGTTCACCTCGATGAGCACGCCGATGCGGCCTGCCATGTGGATGTAGGAGGAGATGATGCCTTCCTTGGTCTGACGGTCGCCTTTGGAGCCGGCCTTGGTAATGCCCTTCTTGCGAAGGATGGTTTCGGCCTTCTCGATGTCGCCACCGGCTTCAGCGAGGGCTTTTTTGCAATCCATCATGCCTGCGTTGGTCTTTTCACGCAGGGCCATGACGACTTTAGCGGAGATTTCTTCTGCCATGATCGGTCTGGGGTTGGGGGATAAAGGTTTACTTTTTCGCTTCGGCGGTGGCGACGATGACGGGGTCGATCAGCTTCTGCAGGATGATGCGGATGGAGCGGATGGCGTCGTCGTTGGCGGCGATCGGGTAATTGATGAGGGAGGGGTCGGCGTTCGTGTCCACGAGGGCCACGATCGGGATGCGCAGGCGGCGGGCTTCGGCGACGGCGATGTGCTCGCGGGCGGCGTCCACGATGACGACGGCGTCAGGGAGGCGGTCCATGTGGCGGATACCGCGGAGGTTGCGCTCGAGCTTGATGCGCTCGCGGTTGAGGGAGGCGAGCTCCTTCTTGGACATCTGCTTGAACTCAGGCTTCTTCTCGATGTCCTCGAGGTAGTTCAGGCGGGCGATGGATTTGCGCAGCGTCTCGTTGTTCGTGAGGGTGCCGCCGAGCCAGCGATGGTTCACGTAATACTGGTGGCAGGCTTCCGCGGCCTGTTTGACGGCTTCCTGGGCCTGGCGCTTGCAGCCGACGAAGAGGACCTTCTTGTTCTTGCGGGCGAGTTCGCTGAGGAAGTCAGCGGCCTTGTCGATCTGATTGACGGTCTCCTCGATGTTGAGGATGTGGATGTTGTTGCGGGAGCCCATGATGAATTTTTTCATCTTGGGGTTCCAGCGCTTGGTCTGGTGTCCAAAGTGGACGCCAGCTTCGACGAGTTCGGCGAGTACGGGGGATGACATGGGGTATCTGAGGTGCCTTTTCTTCCGCTCAGGCTCACGAGGAGCGTGCTCTGGCCCGCGAAGGGGCTGATTCGGTGGATCGGGCTGAGTATTGAGCCTTTGTCCCAGCCAACATGGCCGGGCGAAAGGGGCCGCGATGGTAGCGGCGTCCCCGGAGGCGGCAAGCGGTTTTTCAGGGGTGGCGGGCAGCCGTCTCGGAGCAGGCTGAATCCGTGGTGGTCTTTTGCCATTTGCCCTGCATGTCTGGGCGTCATGACCTGCTGGCTGCTCAAATCCGAACCCGATGTTTTCTCCTTCGATGACCTGAAAAAGCGCCCCCGGAAAACCGAGCCCTGGAACGGCGTGCGAAACTACCAGGTGCGCAACATGATGCGGGACCAGATGCAGGTGGGTGATCTGGGGTTTTTCTACCATTCGAGCTGCCCGCAGCCCGGCATCGCCGGGGTCGTTCGTCTCACCAGCGAGGCAAAACCCGATCCCACCCAGTTTGACCCGTCTTCGGAATACTTCGATCCCGGCAGCAAACGCGAGGAACCCCGCTGGTTGCTAATCGACGTGAAATGGGAGGCGGATTTCCCCACCTTTGTCAGCCTGGACATGCTCCGCGCCGATCCTGCTCTGGCCGACCTGCTGATCCTCCGCCGTGGCAACCGCCTCTCAATCACCGAAGTCACGCAAAAGCACTTCGACCGCATCTGCGAGCTCGGCGGCTTGAAAAGATAAACGTGTCAATGCTCGGCCGGAGCATAGCCGGACTCCCGCTCATCCAGACCGAGACCCTTTTCAATGCCGTGGGCGGCCTCCTCGCGCCAGTGCAGCACTTTCGAGGGGAAGATGCCACCGGCGATCAAAAAGACGGTGATGACCGCGAGCGGCCAGCGTTCGCGGGGCAGGGCGTCGGGGATGTCGATGACGTCGCGGGGGAGGACGCCGAGGAAGAGGATGTTGAAGATGCGCAGCAGGTTGATGGCGTTGAAGGCGGTGGCGATGGGCAGGGCGATGCCGATCCAGGGATGATTTTCCAATGCACCGTGGAAGATGAGGTCTTCGGCGCAGTAGCCGAGCGTGCCGGGCAGGCCGATGAGGGCGAGACCGCAGACGAGGAAAAAGGTGGCGAGGCGCGGGGCCTTGGCGGCGAAGCCGAAGTGGCCGTCGGGGTCGTCGGAGCTGGCGACGCGGACCTCGAGCACGCGCACGATGGCGATGAGGCCGGTGGAGGCGGCGGCGACGACGAGCCAGTGCACCAAGGCACCGGTGATGCCCTCGGCGCTGTCGGTGGCGATGCCGGCGAGGATGAAGCTGGCTTGTGAAAGGCAAAGCAGGCCGAGCATGCGGCGCGGTTTCTTTTCGGCGAAGCCGCGGATGCTGGTGATGAGCGCCGTGGTGAGCGCGATGATGCTGAGGAGGTCGAGCGTGTGCTTTTCAGCGAGCGTGAGCACGGTGGTCTCGCTGCGGGCGATGAGCAGGGCACCGAGGTGGCCGTTGAAAAGCAAGGCGACGGGCAGCAGCGGCCCGAATTCAAACTGGCGGATCATCCAGCCATGCAGCGGGAACAGTCCTTTGCGCAATGCGACGGCGAGGATGATCAAGGTGAAGGCGAGATTGCTCGCGTGGCTGATTTCCTCGATCTCGATCCGGTGCAGCACGGCGATGGCGACCGTGAGGGCGATGCTGCTGGCGATGAGAAAGCCCTGCGCGACTTTTTGACTGCGATCCTCGCCAAACATGCGCAGCACGAAAGGCAGGCTCGTGAGCCACCAGCCGGTGGCGAGCACGGCGAGGTTGGCGGCGGCGTAGGCTGTTTGGGTGGCGGCGGCGAGGAGGAGCATGCCGGCGAGTGCCTTGCCGGTGGCATCGCGGCGCGGCATGAGGATCAAAACACCGAGTGTGAGCGCGGCGAAGAAGGCCATCGGCACGGCGTCGAGCGCATCGGCCTCGAAAAAGCGGAGCCAGGGATCAAACAGGCGCTCGTGACCGGCGGCGGAGACTTCGAAGGCAGCTCGCAAAAAGCACGCGAAGGATGCGGTGGCACCAAAAATGGCCGGAAGACGTGGTTTGGCCGATTTGAAGGCCCAAAGGGCTCCAACGAGCAAAAAGCCGAGTCCGAGGCTGATGAGAGGAAAAGAGAGAAATGACATGATTCGGTCCAAAGATCAGGATTTGCCGCCGCGAAGCTCAAACAGGCCCAAAAGCCGTGCGAGGCCCACCACGGGCGCGACGATGAAGCGGTCCACGATGGGATCATAGAAGCCACGGCCCAAAGCGACGCGGTAGAGCCACATCTGAACTTTCTTCGGCAGCAGCGACTCGTAGTGCTCGCCGGTGGGATCAATGCGACCGCCGGCAGCGGAGTGCACGCGGTTGTAGTCGCGCAGCATTGAGGGCGAGCGGAGGAATTGCAGCGTGCGGAGCACGGCGTGGCTCACGAGATGCACGATGGCAAAGGTGGTCCAGCCGAGGCCGATCTCGACGAAGATGAGGCCGAGCTGTGTTTGCGCGGCGTAGGCGAGCGAGGTCTTCGCATCGGCGCAGGTGCGGTGGACGAGCGTGCCGAGGACGGCGGTGGTGCTGCCGATGAAGATGACGAGACCGGTGGCGATGGCGGAGGAGTGCAGCAGCGGCTCGATGCGCAGCAGCAGGTAAGCGCCCGCATGCACGCTGATGGCACCGTAAAAGATGGCGCTGGAGGGCGTGGGGCCTTCCATCGCACGCGCGAGCCAGCCGCAGAAGGGTCCTTGCGCCGATTTGCCGCTCGCAGCGAAGACGAGCAGCACCGCGACGACGGTGGCGGCGAATCCGGAGAGGTTGTTGACGTGTCCGGGCCACTCGCCGCTGAACATGCCATTCCACGAGGCCGTTTTGAACCAATGATGCGCGAGGAACACGCCCATCAGCATGAACAAATCCGCGACGCGGTAGGTGGCAAAGACACGCAGCGCATTCCGCACGGGATCAGGCCGGTATTGGAAGAAGCCGATGAGCAGCACGCTGGTGATGCCGACGATTTCCCAGCCACCGAGCAGCACATCGAGCGAATCGGCCATGAAGACGAGCAGTGCGCCAAAGGTGAAAAGATGCAGCAGCAGGAAGAAGCGGAAGAATCCCGGATCGCGATGCAAGTAGCGCACGCTGAAGGCACCAACGACGCCCGCAAGGATCACGGTGACGGTGACGATGGGCAGCGACAGCCGGTCGAGCAGCAGCGTGAGCGGAAACTCATAGTGCGCGACCTTGAACCAATGATCGCCGATGGACGTGTGCACGGAGTGCAGATCATCCTGCCACATCTTGTAGAAGATGATGCCCGCGATGACGGTGAGAAAGGCATACACGAGCTTCGTGACGCGCGACATCGCCCGCTCAGAAACCGGCACGCCAAGCAGCCAGAGCAGGCTCAAAAGGATGAAGGTGATCCCCGGCGTGGCGAGCAGGGTGAGGGAAAGGTGCTGGAGGGACATGAAAAATGACGAATGCGGAATGACGAATGAAGAAAGCCAGCCGGAGGCCTCCACGCCATCCCCCGTGCAGGGGCAAATCATCGCAGGGCGCGGGGGATGCTTTACGGGTGCACCACCTCGGGATCACCCGGGCGGCGCAAATGCACAAAGTCCGAGATGTTGAGTGTCACGATCTTTTCCACGCTGCATTTCCGGGCAGCGATCAGATGCATGTAGTCGTAGATGCCTCCGCCACGCACGCCGTGACGGCGGGCTTCAGCCTGAGCTAGGAGGATCTCATCCACACTGAGTTCGACGAATTGAACACAAGGCACGATGCTCTCGCGGATCATCTGCGCGGCCACGTCTGGATCGATCCGGGTCCCGAGACGGCCACCGGTCAGAGTGGCGAAGGTTTCGTTGAGCGCATGCGGGTTGGTATGATTATCCTTCGCGGACAGCAAAGCATCACAAGAGGTGAAATCTGGATCGTCGGGCAGCAGCGAGGCCACAAGGACCGAACTGTCGAGGTATCGCTTCATTTGCGTGCGGCCCGGCCCGCGAGGGCATCACGTTCCTCCCGGACAGCCTGTCCGGCGCTGATCGTCGCACAGCCAGAGGCGAGCACTAGTCGGCCGGATGGAGTCCGCATGGTCTGCGAGCTGACGGATGTCTCTTTGATGATCTCAATGCGCTCCGGGGTGACTTCCGCGACGACTCTCGTTCCGGGGCGCACGCCAAAAAGTTGACGCAAAGCCTCCGGCAGGGCGATTTGCCCTGATTCGTCGATGGTCAGTGTGGCTGTCATACCGCGGATGCTACCCTCAATGGAGCAAAGCTCAACCGCGAGTGTGGAAGAGTCAGTGCGGCCAATTCAGGCTGGAAAGAGGCCGAGATGGACTTAAATCAACCGTGTGAGCACCATGACCGAACAGTCCCTCCCGAAAAGCCTCCGTCAGCCGATGGTGGAGGGAGCTTTGCTCGACGAAAAAGCCCGTCTTCTTGAGGCAATGTCTAAACAGGCGGAAGCGGAAGAAAAAGCGGGTATTTGGGAAGGACTGCCTGAGATGATCAGGGCTTACCGAATGCGCCGTCGAACTGACGACTGGATAAAATACCGAGCGAAGTTTTCCCCGCCTTCGGCCCTATGATGACGTGATGAGGCGTGCCTATGCAGTTATTCCCTGACGGTCCATCCAGTTGCCCGCAGCCGCTCAAACACCCACTTTGTCTTTTTTACGCCGCCTTGCCGAGTTTCGGTTCGATGCGGGCGAGCGGCAGGTGCTCCGATTTGCCGCGATACCAGTGCATGGAGTTTGGGGTGACGGGCAGAGGCTCCTCGTCGCCGGTGAGGGGCTCGAAGACGTCGTTGCCGCGGTAGATTTCGATGTGGCCGTCATCCGGGTCCATGGTGGCGATGCGGATCCAGCGGTTGCAGACGAATTCGACGAGCTCCTTGTTCGCTTTGATGACGCTCATGAGGCGCTGCGGCGTGGTTTCGACGACGAAAAGGATGCGCACGGGCTCATGGATCTCGACGGTCTGCACGGGCAGGCCGGTGCGTAGATCGCCCTGGAAGCCGTTCATGACGCCGACGAGGCCGGTGATGTTGTGCGGGAGCTTGGTGCCTGCGCCCCAGACTTCGTTGTCCACGGTGGAGAAGTAGTATTCGAGGCTGATGCCGCCACAGACAGGGATGACAGCACCGAGCACGCGGGCGAGCGCATTGTTGTCGGCATCTTTCGTGGCGTCGTAGCTGATGAGGAAGGCGCGGCGGTCCATGAAGAGGCCACGCGTGTGCTCACGGCGGCCGACATAAGCGACGGCGTTCGTGCAGTGGCCGTATTCGGGACGTGGCTCGGCGATATGCTCGGCGCGGGCCTGCACATGCCGCAGCGCACGCTCGCCACGCACACCGGGGCCGGCGGTGCCGAAGCGGCGCACGCGTTCATCGGCATTCAGCACGCGAGCTTTGTCGAGCGACTGCTTCACGCGGTTGAGATCGCCGTGATGTGTCTCCGGCATGAGATCGACGTCGAAGAACTCGATGTCGTCGCTGCATGTGTCGTGATAGCCGCCGAGGAACCAGGTGTCCTCGGGAATGATGACGCCCTTCGCACGCAGCGCCTCGCGCACGCCGGGACGATTCGCCATGATGGCAAAGATACGGGCATTCGGCGCACCGGTGCGGCCGCCGCAGGCGCCGCAGCAGTAGGCGGACTCATACGGATTGTTCAAACTCGTGCTGCCATGGCCGAGGATGACGACGAGACGCGCGTGCGCTTTGTGCAGGCCGGCGAAACCGAGCACGGTGTAGATGCGGTCGGCCATTTCCTGCTCGGTAAAGCCGTGCAGCAGCCCGCTGGTGGCGTGGCGTGACTCCGGATCGTCGCGCATGAACGTGACTTCCGTCTTTGGCGTGGGCAGGAAGGCGCGGTTGAGCTTCTTGATGAGGTTTCCATACTCACGCGGGCTCAGCACACGGAAGATGAGCGGGAAGAGCGAGAGAAAGCCGAGGCACGCGGTGCTGATCCAGCCGCGCACGAGCGTGCGGGAGGAGATGAAGCCGTTGCGTGTGACTTTGGCCCACACATTGCGCCGCTTCTGACGGCGCTCATGCAGATGCGAATGGTCGTCCACGGCGACTTCGCGCACGGAGTGGCCCGGTTTGACGACCACGGGGCAAAGCGAGACACCGCCCGCATCGTCGATGCCTGCGTAATCGATGGCGACGCCGAAGAAACCGGCCGCGCCGACGGTTTCGATGCTTGGATCGACTTCTTCGAGCGCACGGCGGATCGATTCCTCGCGCTCGTCGATGCAGAAGATGATCTGCGCGGCGAGGCGATCGGTTTCCGGCATCGGATTCGGCATGGCGCGATGTTTCGCGAGCGGGATGAGGATGCGGCGCTCGTGACGGCGCTCATACGCGAGATGCAGCAGGCGGCGGCGCTCGACTTCATTGCACGCGGCGACTTCATGCAGCAGCGCGTTGAATTGATCTTCCGGCATTCGGGCGAGCACGCTGCTCTGCAAACCGAGGAGCTGCGCAGCATCGAAAAAGCGTGCCACAGGCGTCAGCGGGTCCACTTTGTGCGGCATGATCTTCACAGCACGCCAGGTGGTGGTGTCGCCCATGATGTCCTCCAGCGCGGCGAGCGTGTAGGTGAAGCGCAGCGCAAGGAATTCCATCAGCGAGCACTTCACGCGGTCGTGCGGAGCCAGCGTGACATCGTTCTCCAGCATGCGGATCATGCCCGCCCAGCCAGGCAGCGCGATGAGCTCCGCCATGAGGAAATCCTCCCACTCGCTCGGGAAGACCGCGAGACGCTCCAGCGCATCCATGACGACATCCTCGGCGCTCATGTTGCGCTCCATCTGACGGCG
>JBKCXA010000779.1:0-5009 GCA_046316935.1 Prosthecobacter sp. | reverse complement strand
GAAGCCCACCCGATAAACCGCGCCCACCGTCAACCCGGTGATGGTGGTGGTGAGCTGGGTGTCCATGTCGCCAATGCTTTGGAGAAAGGCCACGTTCGTGCCGTGCGGGACGGTGCCGTTGTCGGCAAACGGATTCCCGGCCGCCGGATTCAGGCCCGCATTCCCCTGGAAGGTCCACCCAGTGATGGCGCCTCCATTGCCGGACGCGTAACCGGGCCAGACGGTGAAGGCCTGCGCCTCGAAAGAGGGATTCGGAATCGTCTGCGCCTGCAATACCATGTGAAGCAGCAGGAAGGCGAGGAGGCGGATCGTTGCTTTCATGAGTTGCTGGGTGGCCCGGATCAATCTCTTGTGGTCGATAATTTCTTACTGCTCAGGGTGGAAAGCCTTTTCACGTGTGGCTCTGAGTCCGCGAGGCTCCGTGAGCCAGTCCGGGCACACTGACGCCATCCACCGTGGCCGTGGTATTGGTGCCGAAACGATACGCCCAAGCTGTCTGCCCGCTCCCGAGATTGCTGGTGACGTCATTCGTCCACGGGGAGACAGACCAGACCCCTGCGCGGGCAAGAGGAGCGAAAGCAACAGCGGCGAGCCAGAACACGGCGCATGCGAAAAGGAAAGGAGCGCGGATCATCATGAAATGCAGGTGTGAGGTGAAAGGCAGAGCCAGATCGGCAATCAACCCGCTGCTGCCCCCTGATGACTTGGAACACCACTCATCATGCCATGAGCGCCCGCCTTGGCGAGAGCAAAATCACTGAGGCCTCAGCCCCCAACACCCCGATCACTTCGTGGGAATCGTGCTCGCATCCTTCGGCGGATTCCGCCCGATAAACGGATGCTGCTCAAGATCGAAGACCTGGCCGCTGATGGGGCCGCATTCGTCGGCGAGGAGCCAGGCGGCGCAGGCGGCGATCTCGTCGGGCCAGAGGATGCGGCCGGCGGGGGCATAGACCTTCGGCAGATCGGCATACCAGTCGTCTTTGAGGCCGTGGGAACGTTTGCGCTTGGCTTCGTTTTCGGTGAGCACCCAGCCGGGGTTGATTTGATTCACGCGCACGCCGTCTTCGCGCATCAGCGTGTCGCCCAAGTTGCGAGTGAGGGTCATGAGAGCGCCTTTGGAGACGCTGTAGGGCATCAAATTCGGCTCGCCGCTCCACGCGTTGACGCTGCCGATGTTGATCACGCTGCCGTGTGCTTCACGCAGATGCGGCAAAGCGGCGCGGATGAGGAGATAGGGCACCACGCAGTTGATTTCGAGCATGCGGCGGAACCACTTCGCGTCTGTGTCGTGGATGTTGCCGAGACCGACCTGCGCCGCGTTGTTCACCACGGCGTCGAGCTTGCCAAAAGCACTCACAGCCCTCTGGACGATTAGTTGCGGCGCATCCTCTTCCGCGAGGTCTTTGAGCACGAGCACCGCATTTCCTTCGCCAAGCTCCGCGAGCGTTTCCTGGCCCAAATCGGCCTCCAGGCCGTGGATGAGCACTTTCGCGCCTTCGGCGACACAGCGCTTCGCGATGGCCTTGCCGATGCCGGTGACGCTGCCGGTGATGAGGATGACTTTGTTTTCGAGTCGGTTCATGGAGGTGGAGAGCATAACGAGCCTCGCGCCTATTTCACCACGACAAAGTGTGTGTGAAATGCGGCATGGAAAGTGGCTGCGGCTTTAGCCGCATTCAATGAAGGTCCGGCTTTAGCCGACGCCACATTTACTTCAGCGTCACCGTCGGCTTGCCGCCGTTCGTGGCGTGCTTGGGCTGGAGGGTGGCGGTTTTGCCGTCGTGTTTGACGGTGATGTCATACCAGCCGTAGTAGGCGCTGAGCGGGGCCTCGCCTTTCGCGTCGGTGACGAGGTCGGCGGTGGTCCACCATTTGCCCTTCACGAGATCACGCCAAACCTGCACGGCGGGGCGCTCGGTCCAGTCGGCTTTGAACATGGCGGCGGTGGGCTTCCAGTGGCGGGTCTCCCAGAAACCCCAGATGACGAAGCCGGTCATCTGCGGATGACTGAAGGCCATCGTGAGCATGTCGCGCAGATGATCGGCGTGGAGCTGGTCGTCGAGCGTTTGCAGATCGTATTCGGTGACGGTGAGATGCTTCACCAGCTTGCCAAAAGTCTGCCAGTTGTCCCACTCGTGCGTGATGTCGGGGATGGCGTAGTCGCTGAAGTGGCTCTGGAAGCCGCAGCCGTCCGGCGTGACGCCCTTTTCAATCATGTGCTGGATGTGCTTCTCAAAGCCCGCGGTGCGATCGGGATTGAAGGTGTCCTCGTTCACAAAGAGCAGCTTGTCGGTCATCGCGTCCATCTTGCGATAGATCTCGGGGTAGAAGTCCTTGCCGATGATGTTGTAGAGCGCATCGGCCTCCACAAACGGCACCGGATGGTTCAGCGCGTCCCATTCATCGACATACGGGGCGCAAAACGGCAGCACAAAGCGGAAGTGGCGGTCATAGCGGTCGAGCAGGCCCACGACACCGCCCTTGTCGAGCGCGGTGCGTGCCCACGGCTCGACGTAACCCCACACGAGGTAATGACCGCGCGTGCTCATCTTGCGATCCTGCGCCCACTGCAGCATCCACTGCACCGCAGCACCAGTGCGACGGCGGCCCGCATCTTCCCAGGGCTTCGCTGGATCGCTCTCGG
This sequence comes from Prosthecobacter sp., assembly GCA_046316935.1. Taxonomy (GTDB): domain Bacteria; phylum Verrucomicrobiota; class Verrucomicrobiia; order Verrucomicrobiales; family Verrucomicrobiaceae; genus Prosthecobacter. The sequence goes on along the minus strand of JBKCXA010000779.1, from coordinate 2,362 downwards.
CGTCGATGTTGCCCACGCGCAGACCGTTCTCCGGCACGAGACGGCTGAAAAGCTCGTCCACCGTCTCGCGGTAGCGAATCTGATCCGCAGCAGGCAAAGTCGTGCCGAGCCCGGAGAGAAGTCCGACATCCACCGCGCTGCCAAAGCCGAACAAATGCCGCTTCATCGCCACTTTCACCTTCGCACCCGCGATGGGTTGGCCCGCTGCATCGACGACGCGGATCGTGAGCCTGCCCTGACGCAGTTTCGCAATGCGTTCATCGGCTTCCTTGCGCCATGGCGCGTCGAGTTCGCGACCGCCATAGGTCACCTTCATGCGCGGTGCTTTGAAGACATCGAACCCGGCGGGGAACGTGTAGATCTGAAAATCCGCCACCTCGATGCTCTGCTTCGTTTCGCCCGCGTTCAGCTTCGCCAGGCCCGCGCCCGCAGGCACCGGATGCGCGGCGGTGAAGCTGAAGAAGCTCGTGTCCCATTCCTTGCCGATCACCCACCCCTTCCACAGCGGTGTGTTCTTGTAGTCCTGCGTGTTCTGCACGGCGAAGGTGATGCGCCCCTTGCCGTCCTCCTTGTCGGTGGAAATCGTCCGCGCCTTGATCACCGCGAGACAAACCGTCCCCTGCGCCAGCGCCCCTTCAAAGCGACGGCTCACCGACAGATTGTAGCTCTGCGCCAGCTTCCCCGGCGAATCGAGCCGCCAGCCCTTCTCCGTCTGCGTGATCGTTCCTTCTTCAGGCTTCGGCTTCGTCGGCACCAGCGGCGCATCCGGCAGCAAGGCCTTCGCCTCCGGCGGCAAAACGGGTTCCTCCGCGTGAAGCACGGCGAGGGAAAAAAGAGCGATGAGGAGCTGTTTGAGCATGGTGTGAGGATGATCGATGAATGAAAAGCCGGGGCAACAAAGGCTGTGCGAAATGCGTCGGAAGAGTTTGAAGCCCCTCAGGCTATCTCTTCCACGTGCAGAGGTATGGTGATGATCCGCCAAATTTTGTGAGAATGCTGCCATAGGTCCCCAAGCCGGAGTTCCCACAGATTCAGTTCACCACAGAAGGCATCTGCATGCATCAAGATCGGTGATGAGCCCACTCTGTTGGAAACCGCAGTCTGGGGACTTCATGGCTCCTGCCGCTGAAGTTCGAGACTGAGATCGTAGCCGCCACCTTCGCCAACTGGATCAGCCTGAAGGCCAAGGGAGATCGTGGACTCGTTCGAGGTGCCGATAGAGATGATATGATGTTGGCCTGGAAGCGTCACCACGGTGGGCGTGGTGAGCATGTCCACGCCGCGAGCACTCCCGAGGGTCTTTTGCAGGCTACGCAAACGCTCGGGGGCGATGGCGCTGTAGTTTTCGAAGTCGAAAATGTCGGGAAACAGGTCCTTGGCCTCCGCGTCCGACACGGCGTCATCGGACAAGTGCAGCAGCTTGGTTCTCATCTCCACATACCCTTGGGGCGTCGTCTCTGGCGTCACGATGGCCATGCCGTTCATGCCGGGAGCAATCTCCCAATAGCCCAACACGGCCGATTCACCGGGCTTGAGGCGGATTTTGCCCTTCGAGGTGATTTGGAGTGGTTTTCGAGCTGCCGGAGGTTTTTCGGCTTTGGGCAGTGTTGGCGCCGACAGGCTTGTTTGGGGCACTGACGCGACTTTGGACACGGAAACGGGCTCTTTCGGCTGAAAGGCCGTTCGCATGAGCCACAACGCGATGAGGCAGATGACGATGCAGAAGAGGACGATGGAGCGGCGCATGGGGAAAAGTGAAAAGCAGTTGAGTCGGCTCAATCAGGGCTTTTCGAGTTTTCTGGACGCTCAGCTGATGCCGCACCCTTCACGATGACACCTCCGCTGGTGCTTTCAGCAGTAGGATCGAAGGCAAACTCAAAGATGGCCCCATCCAGCAGGTTCATGACGTAGTCCTGCGCAGGCTGCGGATCATCCGAGAGAGCAGCCTCCAGCCAGGCTCGAGCATTTGGCGAACTGAGGTCCTGGAGACCAAAGCTGAGTGTGCCATGCTCGATGCCTTTCACGGTCTTCATCGTCTCCATGGTCTTATTGAGCCTGTCTTGAAACTCGGGTGCGTCCAGGTGCTGAATGAATCGCATGCCCAGTTGCTGGATCTCGGCGCTTTGTTCCAATTGCTCCTTGGTCATCCCACTGTGTTTGGCAATGACGGCGTCCACTTTTCGTCTCACGCTTTCCGGCGGGATGGCCGGACGGTAGTGCTTCGGCTGATCGCTTTTCACGGAAACCGATTCAGCAGAGGGAGTCGGGCGCTTCACCTGATTCGGCGTGGCGACAGAGGTGGGCTTGGCTTTGGGGCGATGAAGCACAAATGGCAATGAAACTGCCGCGATGATGCCGGTGA
>JBKCXA010000778.1:0-7415 GCA_046316935.1 Prosthecobacter sp. | reverse complement strand
CGGCTTTTTCGCGCTCGCGGCGATCATCGGGCCGATGCTGATGCCGGAGGCGCTCAAATCGACGAGTGACGGCCAATTCCTCCCGCCACGCAGCGGCATGCATCTGCTGGGCACCGATTTGAATGGCCAGGACCTGTTTTACCGGCTGCTCAGCGGCGCGCGAGTCTCGCTCGGCATCGGTGTGGCGGGTGCCTTCATCAGTCTCGTCATCGGCACGCTCTACGGCATGATCAGCGGCTACGCGGGCGGGCGGCTGGATGGCTTCATGATGCGGACCACGGAGGTGCTGCAATCCGTGCCACGCATCCTGTTCATCATGATCCTGATCGCCGCGCTGGATGATCATGTGAAGGACTCGCTCGACGCCGCCCGGCTGTGGGCCCAGGAGTCTCACTGGAGCAGACTTGAAGGCCTCTGCCGTGATGCCATCCCCTACAGCCGCATCCTCGTGATGATCGTCTCGCTCGGCCTCGTGGAATGGCTCACCATGGCCCGCATCGTGCGCGGCCAGGTGCTGGTGCTGCGGGAGATGACCTTTGTGACGGCCGCCCGCGCCATGGGACAAAGCCCGTGGGGCGTGCTGAAGAAGCATCTGCTGCCCAATTTGAGCACGCTGATCCTCACCTACCTCACCCTGACTGTCCCCGCAGTGATCCTGGATGAGTCTTTCCTCAGCTTTCTCGGCCTCGGCATCGAGGACCCGGCCGCAAGCTGGGGCAGCCTGCTCAAGGATGGTGCCCAGGTCATCAACCCGCTCGAAAGCCAGTGGTGGCTTCTCGTCTTCCCCGCCCTGCTCATGTCGGCCAGCCTGCTGGCGCTTCATTTTGTCGGCGATGGCTTGCGGGATGCGTTTGATCCCAAAAGTGCCGAGTGAGGCCTCTCATGACAGCCCTGACTGCGAGGGTGGAAATGTGACTGCTGAGAACATCCTGCTTGCCAAAGGGGAGGCGGATGGGCTTTGCTTCTTTTTGTCACATTTTTTCACTCCCGGAGACGGATGTCGGACCGCTACAAAATCTATGAAAAGCTCGGCGCAGGCGGCGTTGGAGCCGTTTTTCGTGCTTACGACAGCCAATTGAAGCGCTGGGTGGCCGTGAAGCGCCTGCTCACCGCCAACGAGGCCGCGGAGGATAAAAACATCGCCGCGGAGCTGCGACGTGAGGCGGACACCCTGGCCTCTCTGCGCAATCCGAACGTGGTGACGATCTTTGACGTGGCGAGCGATGCCGAGGGTCTCTTCATGGTGATGGAGCTGCTGCAAGTCGAGGACCTCGCCGATGTCGTGACCCGTGGTCCCCTGCCCTACGACGACTTCAAGGAGCTGGCCTCGCAAACCCTGGAAGGCCTGCTCTCCGCCCATCAGCATCACATCCTGCACCGGGACATCAAACCGGAGAACATCAAGGTGGAGCGCCTGCCTGGTGGACGCATGCAGGCCAAGATCATCGACTTTGGCCTGGCCCGTGCCGGTCTCCGCGCCCGCAAACAGACGGAGGATCAGCAAGGCTCGGTGATGGGCTCGATCTTTTACATGGCACCGGAGCAGCTCACGCGGCAGCCGGTGGATGAGCGCACGGATTTGTACTCGCTGGGCTGCGTGTTTTACGAAGCGCTCAGCGGCAGGAAGGCTTTTGATGGCGAGACGATGGCGCAGGTCATCGAAAAGCACATCAACCACGATCTCATCCCGCTGCATGTCATTGCTCCGCACGTGCCGCAGTGGCTCGATGCCTGGTGCATGAGGCTGATGGCGCAAAAGCCCGAGGAGCGCCCTGTGAGCGCCCAGCAGGCCATCGAGGAATTCCGCGCCTGGGAAAAGATGCCGCAGATGGTGCCCTACATGCCTTACATGGGCATGTATCCCGGCTACGCCCAGCCGATGATGTATCCTGGAACGGGTGCGGTGGCCGTCCCTGGCACCGGAGCCGTGCCAGTGGGCACCGGCTACTTTCCCGCTGTGGAGCCCCAGCCTGCGATGGCCTACGCGGAGCCCGTGCTCGAAGTCCAGCCCGTCACGGAGATGGCCGCCATCACCACGCCGCTGGCCCCGGCCCGCCCATCCCCAAGAACGGCAGGCGCTCCTTTGGCCCCCTCTCAACGGGTGGCTCCCGTGCGCCCGCCTGCTGGCAAGCCTCCAGCCAAAGCAGCCGACAAAAAGAAGCTCGCCATGATTGGCGGAGGCGTGCTGGTGGTGGCAGGTCTTGCGTTTTGGTTGTTCTCCGGCGGCTCCTCAGGCGGTGGCGGCAGCGGTGGTGGCGTCATGTCAGCGATCTTGGATTCCAAACCGGCCCCGGTGAGCTTTCAACTCCCGCAAGACCGCATCTACCCGCCGGCCGACCGCAACCTGGCGCTCTTTTTTGTCGGAAACACCGGATCGCTTTCCAACAAAAAGGGGAGCGATGGCAAACCTGCCAAAGCAAACAACAACGAGGTGGTCGTGGCCTGGCATGATCTGGCCGAGCGCGGCCTGGACAACATCCTCCGCGTGACCAACAACGATCCCGCGCATGCCCCCAAGCTGGTTGACTGGCCCGTGGCAAAAAGTGGAGCAGGCCCGAAAAGCGGACGCAAGGTGCTCGACTTCCGCGTGCGCGAAGGAAAACCCTCCGGCCTCGATCTCGCGGACCCCAAAGACCAGGCCAGCCGCTTCCCCTTTGGAAGTGAATCCGTGCTCGGCGAAGCGGGTCTGAGCATCCTGGCCGTCAGTCAGGCTGAGGCGACCAAGCTGCCGATGCGCGTGATGAACATCGGCAATGACCAGGGGGCCAGCATCGTGGTCCGGGTGGATGACAAGAAGAACTTCGTCGCCGAGGTGAAGCAGGGCTCCTCCAGCGCCAAAATCGTCTCCAAAGACGTCAACGCTGCCGCTCCGTGCGTGTGGTCGGTCGTCTGGAATGTGAACGGTTCCATCGAGTTTCGCGCCAAGGATGCTGATGGACGCGGCTTCTCCGGCAAAGCCACGGTGGAATCCCCGAAGGGACCGCTCATCCGCTGCTCGATCGGTCGTGCCGTGACGACGGATGGCAAGGCATTCCCCGCATCTTCAGACCAGTTCAACGGCTTCTTCGCGGAGCTTCTGGTGTATGCCAGCGCCCTCACGCTGGACCAGGTGCAGCTCGCCGAAAGCCGGCTGCGTGATTACTACATCCAGGGAGGCTCGACGCCGGTGAAGGATCGCCTCAAAAACAAGCTGCCATGGATCGAGCCGCGCACTGGCTGGAAGCTGACCGCGAGCCACAAGCAGGGCGATGCGGCCAAAGCCGTGGACAGCAACCAAGGCACCCGCTGGGCCACCGGCGAGCCGATGCGCGGTGGCGAATGGTTTCAGGTCGAACTACCCTCCGAAACCGACATCGCCGGTCTCGCCATGGACAGTCAGGCCAACTTGCAGGACTACCCGCGCAAATTCACCGTCGAGCTTTCGAAAGATGGACGCTCATGGGATCCGCCCGTGGTGGCCCAGGATGGCAAAACCGCGCTCATCGAAGTCGTCTTCCCATCTCCACAAAGAGCAAAATTCATCAAGATCACCCAGACCGGCAGCGCAGGTAACAATTGGGGGTTCCAAGAACTGGTCCTCTTCAAAAAATGATCTTGGACGCCTCCCTCTGGGCATCGGGCTTTCACAAGTCGGCAAACTTGGAACCTGAGCCGAGCTTGTGAGACAGGCGAAGCCAAACTTGAAACCCCATCCGGCCCGGCGGACAGTTTCGACTTTCCTTCACTACCACCACGCATGAAACCCACTCTTCTCATCCTCGCTGCCGGCATGGGCAGCCGTTACGGCGGCCTGAAACAACTCGATGCCATGGGGCCGAGCGGGGAGGTGATGCTCGATTACTCGGTGTTTGACGCGATCCGCGCCGGCTTCGGCAAGGTGGTGTTTGTGATCCGCCGGGACTTTGAGCAGCTTTTCAAAGATCAAATCGGTTCCCGCTTCGCCAGCCGCATCGCCGTGGACTACGCGTTTCAGGATCTGAACGACCTGCCGGAAGGTTTCGCCGTGCCAGAAGGCCGCACAAAGCCCTGGGGCACCACGCATGCCTTGCTCGCGGCCGAGAAGGTCGTGCATGAGCCCTTCCTCATGATCAACGCCGACGATTTTTACGGCAAGGATGCCTACCAGAAGATGGCGGCCGATCTCACCACGCCTCGCCCCGCCGATGGCAAGAGCCACTACTCGATGGTGGGCTACTACCTGCGGAACACACTCTCCGAGCACGGCAGCGTGGCCCGTGGCGTGTGCACTCGCGGCACCGATGGCATGCTGGCGGACGTGACGGAGATGACGAAGATCTTCAAAACGGCCACCGGAGCGGAAAACCGCGAGGTCGAGGGTGCATATGTGCCGCTCACCGGCAACGAGGTGGTCTCGATGAACTTCTTTGGCTTCATGCCGGACATCTTCGGCCGTCTGCGGGCCGCCTTTGCCGAATTCATGAAGGAACGCGGCAGCGATCTGAAGGCCGAATGCTATGTGCCGAAGGAAGTGGACACGCTGATCAAGAACGGCATCGCCGATGTGCGTGTGCTGGAGTCGAACGACTCGTGGTTCGGCGTGACCTACCCGGACGACAAGCCGGACGTGGTCCGCTCCATCCGCGAACTGGTGGACAAGGGTGTGTATCCGGAATCGCTGTGGGGATGATCGTCAAGGAATGGTCAAGAGTCGTCAAGATGGTCAAAAGCCTGCTTTCCGAACACCTTGCCCCTTTGACGCCTTGACCTTTTGACCTCCGCCCATGCTTCCACCCGTCTCTTTTGCCTCCACCGAGCCTCTGGCACCCGGCGTGACCTTCACGACCGAGGGAACGCGCTTTGTGGTGTTCTCACAACACGCGGTGGCGATGGATTTGTGCCTCTACGATCCCGCCGATGCACAGCGGGAGATCGGCCGGGCACGCATGCGAAAGATCGAGAACCACCTGTGGCATGTCACCGTGCGTGCCGCAGCGCCGGGCACGTTGTATGGCTATCGTGCGCATGGCCCGTGGCACCCGGAGAAGGGACAGCGATTCAATCCAAAGAAGCTGCTGCTCGATCCTTATGCGAGATCGGTGACAGGATTGCCAGACGCGGCGGAGCACATGCTCAGCACGCCTGATCCGCTGCATCCACCGGGCAGCATCGACAATGGAGCGAAGGCGCTGAAGAGCGTGGTGGTGGATGAGAGCTTCGACTGGCAGGGCGACCGGCCTTTGCACACGCCGTGGCAGGACACGGTGCTCTATGAACTGCATGTGAAAGGCTTCACGCAGACGCATCCGGACCTGCCCACGCATCTGCGCGGCACCTACGCGGGCCTGGCGAATCCGGTGGTGACCTCTTACCTGCGCGAACTGGGCGTCACGGCCGTGCAACTCCTGCCGGTGCATGCGCATCTGGACGACATGTTCCTTCTTGAACGCAACCTGACGAACTTTTGGGGCTACAACACGCTCGGCTTCTTTGCCCCGCATGCCGATTATGCCTCCTCACACGATCCGCAGGAGCAGATTCGCGAGTTCAAAGGCATGGTGAAGGCCCTGCATGCCGCTGGCATCGAAGTGATCCTCGATGTCGTTTACAATCACACTGCCGAGGGCGATCCACGCGGGCCCACGATGCTCTTCCGCGGCCTTGATGATGCCACTTACTACCGGCAGGATGCGGATCACAATTACCTCAATGTGACCGGTTGCGGCAATTCCGTGGACTCCGCCAAGCCTGCGGGCCTGCGACTCATCCTCGACAGCCTGCGCTACTGGGTCACGGAGATGCATGTGGATGGCTTTCGCTTCGATTTGGCCGTGACGGTCGCTCGTGACGAGCATGATCACTTTAGCCAGCATGCGCCGTTTCTGGCCGCGGTGGCGCAGGACCCGGTTTTGTCCCGCGTGAAGCTCATCGCCGAGCCTTGGGACATCTTCAAAATGGACAGCTATCAGGTCGGTGGCTTTCCAGCGCCCTGGCGTGAGCTCAATGGCAAGTTCCGCGACACGGTGCGGAAGTTCTGGCGGGGTGAAAGCGACTCGACGGCGGAGTTTGCGAAGCGTTTCTCCGGCAGCCAGGACATCTATGGTGGCTCGGGTCGTTCGCCGCTGGCGAGCATCAACTTCATCACCTCACACGACGGCTTCACGCTGCTCGACCTCGTCAGCTACTCGCGAAAGCACAACATGGCCAACGGCGAGGAAAACCGCGATGGCGATGATCACAATCACAGCGTGAACTGCGGGGTCGAAGGTCCCAGCGATGATCCGGTGGTGCTCGATACGCGTGCCCGCCTGCGCCGCAGCCTCATGGCCACGCTGCTGCTCTCCAACGGCGTGCCTTTTATCAATGCAGGCGATGAACGAGGCCGCACGCAGCAGGGCAACAACAATGCCTACTGCCAGGACAACGAACTCAGCTGGCTCGACTGGACCGACTGCGACGAGCCGATGCTCGCTTTCACGAAGCAACTGGTCCGCCTGCGTCGCACCCGCCGCACGCTGCGAAGGCTCGATTACTTCGACGGACGGCTCAATCCGACCACCGGCCTCCGCGATGTGACGTGGTTGGAGGGAAATGGCTCGCTGCTCTGCCATGACGAATGGCATGACCCGAGCCGAACCTACTTCGGCGCCTTGCTGGATGGCATCGTTGGCGAACCACCGCTGGTTTTGCTCTTCAATCGCGGCAGCACCGGCAGTGACCTCATGCTACCCGGCACCGCTGAAACTCGCTGGAAGCTCGTCTTTGACACCTCCGGCATGATTTCCGACTCCGCGCCGCATCACGGGCTCAACCCCGTCCACGTCGAAGGTGCCAGCCTCGTGTGCCTGGAACTCACGTCAGGTCCGGCGGTGGGGCCGGACTACTGCTGAGCAAGCCCCAAAGGGCTGACATTTATAGAACTGCAAAAAATGATTGCTAAAATCATAGAGTTGATAGAATGGTTAAGTTATCCGAAATATTAACCTTGCTCGGTTTGCTATGAAACAAACCCAACTCCTCCTCCTGGCTGCCACTCTCGCCCCTTTCTCTCTTGGCTGGGGCCAAACCCCACCACCCGCCGGTTACGGCACCATGGGTATGGCACCTCCTCCCTCGATGGCACCGCCGCCGAGCGTGCCAGCCTACCCTAGCTCAGTCCCACCTCCCACGGTTGGCAGCACGGTGGCACCACCTCCTGTTGGATACACGGACCCATATGCCGCCCCCCCTCCCAGCATGGGCGCCCTTCCCCCACAGGGAACTTCTCCGTATGGTGCCCCTCCTCCTGCCCCAGGCACCTACGGTGGTCCGGCAGATATGAGTTACGCAGGTGCGGTTCCAGGGATCGTGAACTACAACTACATCGAGCTGAATTACCGCTACCTTCAGCCCAAAAACAAAGGTCTGGACGGTGCCAACACCATCGGAGGAACACTCAGTGTGGCGCTGTTTGAACC
>JBKCXA010000777.1:0-2190 GCA_046316935.1 Prosthecobacter sp. | reverse complement strand
GGCTGCCTTTGAACTTATCGGGAGCGATGAGGATGCGCATGGGCTTGAGACAATGAGACAATGAGCGTGGGAGACAAGGAGAGGTGTGTTTTGAATCGCGGGTTGAGCGGCGGGCATCTCCCCGTTTCATTGTCTCATTGTCTCCTTGTCTCAGCCACGCCTTCCCCCTTTAGTACACCCTTCCCCCATGCCGGAGAATCACCCAGCCACCCATCAGTCCCGTTTCGCGCAGGAACAGCAGGAGCTGAACCTGCGCAATGCGCGGATGGGGGCGTGGTTTGTGATGATCCTGGTGCCGTTGTGCTGGTTTCTCGACTGGATGGCCTACCCGGAGCGAAAGTGGGAGTTTCTCATCCTCCGGCTGTCCTGCGCGGCCTCGTGCGTGCCGCTGTTGCTGGCGCTGAATGGCTCATGGGGCCAGCGCTGGTGTCGCGTGTATCCCATCGTGCTGCCGCTGCTGCCGGCGGTGATGATCGCGGCGATGATGTACCTCAGCGGTGATCCGGGCAGCGGCTACTACGCGGGGCTCACGCTCTGCATCGTGGCCACGTCGTTCGTGTTCCATTGGACCTTCCGGGAGATCGGCATCACGCTCGCCCTCGTCCTGCTGGCCTACTTTGCCTCCACCCTGCCGAATCTGATGCGCAGCGCCGACCCGCGTGCCCTGGGCATCTTCGTCAACAACACGGGCTTCATCCTGCTCAACTGCGTGGTGCTCTACTTTGGAAGCCGGCAGCATCATGCGATCCGCATCCGGGAATTCGATGCGCGGTGCAAGATCGAGGACCAGCGTGAGGAGCTGGCCGCGCGGAACGAGGAGCTGACGGCGACGCTGAAGCGCCTGCGCGAAACGGAGCTCCAGCTCGATCAAAGTGAGAAGCTCGCCTCCATCGGCCGCCTCAGCGCGGGTATCGTGCATGAGATCAACAACCCGCTGAACTATGTGAAGTCGGCGATCTTCCTGCTGAAAAAGAAAAGCAAGGGCCTGCCGGAGGACGTGGCGGAGTCGGTGAACCGCATTGCGGCTGACATTGGCGAGGGCATTGACCGCGTGGCAGCCATCGTGAGCGATTTGCGAACCTTTGCGCACCCCGAGAATCGCGGCTGCCGGCCGGTGAACCTGCATGAGATCACGCGGAAGGCGCTGCGCCTGCTGAACAAGGAGATCAATGACCGCTCAGTGACGCTGGTGGACGAAGTGCCGGAGGGGCTGATCGCCCAGGGGGATGAAAATCATCTCATCCAGATCGTGCTGAACCTCCTGCAAAACAGCCTCGATGCGCTTCAAGGCCGCGCTGAGCCTCAAATCCTGCTGAAGGCCGTCGAGCAGGACTCGCGTGTGCTCTTGATCGTGCGTGACAACGGCTCCGGCATCCCGCAGGCGAACCTGGCAAAGATCTTCGATCCCTTCTTCACGACGAAACCGGTGGGTCAGGGCATGGGCCTCGGCCTGAGCCTGTGTTACCGCATGATCCAGGGCATGGGCGGGGAGGTGAGCGTCGATACCGCTGAGGGCAGCCACACGCAGTTCACGATCTCCCTGGCACTGCCGGGGTGATGGGTGAAAGCCATAAGCTCGAGACTATTTGCCTTCGAGAGCCTGCTCGAGGGCACGCCAGCCGAGCATGGCGCATTTGACGCGCTGGGGGAATTTTTGGACGCCTTCGAGGAGGGTGAGTTCGCCGAGGGCGTCCTCGTCTTGAGGTTTGCCATCGCCCATGACGACGCGGCGGAAGTCCTCGCGCATGGCGGCGGCTTCGGTGGAGGTCTTGCCTTTGACCTTTACGGTCATCATCGAGGCGCTGGCCTGGCTGATGGCACAGCCTTGACCGGTGAATTTGATGTCGGCGATGTGGTTCTGGTCGTCGAGCTTCACCCAGACATCGATCTCGTCACCGCAGGAGGGATTATCGCCATGGGCATGGAGGCAGGGCGGCGGGATCTCGCCGTGATTCCGCGGTTTGCGGCTGTGGTCGAGAATGACGGACTGGTAGAGATCGCGGAGCTCTTCGGGTGACATGAGGGTGAATTACGAAAAGAAGCGGCGGTCGGAGTCGAGGACTTCGGCGAGGCGGTCGATCTCCTGCGTGGTGTTGTAGAGATAAAAGCTGGCTCGGGTGCTGCCGGGGACTTTGAAGCGTTTCATCAAAGGCTGGGTGCAGTGATGGCCGCCGCGCATGGCGATGCCGT
>JBKCXA010000776.1:0-3079 GCA_046316935.1 Prosthecobacter sp. | reverse complement strand
AGGCGCTGGGTGTTGAAGTGGGTCACCATGAAGTGCTCGGGCGTATCTTTGCGGGCAGGAGTGCCCGCATCACTGCCGTAGCTGCGCCAGAAGCAACTGCCGCTGACGGCGACGTGGCCGAAGTTATACATGACGGGCATGGTTTCGAGCGTGCGCGGGAGATGGGCGATGGCTTTGAGCTGATCGGCCCGCTCGTAAACGCCGCCGTAGAGCCAGTGGATGATCGTGTCGCCGCGGGGCTGGGTGTAGTAGAGGTTTTGCACGCCGATGATGTCGCCGCTGCGGGTGAAATCGACTTCGACGGGGTTGTCACCGCAGCCGAGCGAGTGCCAGGCGATATCGCTACCATCGGGTTGGCAGCTCCAGATGCCGCAGGCGAGCGAGGCATCGACGGGCGTGCCGTCTTTCTGCTTCACATCGTGGCCTTTGCGGCCGTGGCACCAGTAGAGGCGGCCGTTGGGATGCAAAAAGGGGCCGTGGATGTCGGCGGCATTGCCGGTGTAGTCGAAGCCGCTGACGATCTCCTCGCGCTTGTCGGCCACGCCATCGTTGTCGGTGTCCGTGAGCTTCCAAATCGAAGGTGGCGAGGCGACGTAGAGGCTGCCGTTCAACCAGCATGCGCCCTGCGGGAAGGTCATCTTGTCCGCGAAGATGGTGCTCTTGTCGAAGCTGCCGTCTTTGTCGGTATCTTCGAGCATGAGGACGCGATTGGGCGGATTCTCCTCGAGCTGTTTCTTGTTCCAGTTCACGCCCGTGCCGTCGCCGACGAAGAGACGGCCCTTGTCATCGAGGCAGCCCATGATCGGATGCGTGACAAGCGGCGATGCGGCCGCGAGCTCGAGCGTGTAACCTTCCGGCAGATCGTGCTTCGGCAAAGCGAGCGAAGACTTTCCCGTCACCACCACGGGTCGCTTGGCGCTGTCAGGGATGGTGTTGCCTTTGTCCGGCGGCAGATCGGCGGCGAGAACGGGAAGAGCAAGGAAGGGCAGGAGTCGGCGCATGAGGCTCATACGGTCCGAGAGGCCGGGAACTACGCGGCGAAGCCAGATTTGGCCCCTCACCCCAGCCCTCTCCCCGAAGGCAACTGTGATGATAGCGCCATCATCGACGGGGAGAGGGAGATGGCTATGAGGCGGCTCGAACTCGAATCCCCTCTCCCCGCCGACGATTCACATTCGCTACATCGTTTGATGCGGGGAGAGGTCGGGTGAGGGGAGCGATCATGCTCCCGCCTGGCGTCGAGTCCTATCCCAGATGACGTTCAAAACGGTGTCTGTATCTGTCAGCATCGCGTGATTGGTGAATCGAAGGGTCTCAATTCCTTTGGCTCGTAAAAACGCCTCGCGCCGGGAATCGTGCACACGTCCTTCAGGGCTGTTGTGCTGACCACCGTCGAGTTCAACCGCCAGTTGAAGCTCGGCACAGTAGAAATCGAGGACATAGGGATCGACCGGATGCTGCCGACGGAACTTCCGCTTGTTCACCCTTCGATTTCGCAAGCACGACGAAAGCAAGCCTTCCGCGTCGGTGGCATTCTGGCGAAGACTCCGAACGAAGGCGATCAGTTCCAGCCGCCCTTCCGTATTTTCGATCAAGCTCATCGTTTTCACTGAAACCGGATCGCATACACATCCGCGTCCTTGAGCACGAAACGCAGCTTCACCGGCTTTCCGGCGAGCGACCTGACATCGGTGCCGTTTTTCCACACGACGTTGCGCTCGATGGAGTCACCGAAATGCTCTTCGCAGTCGCTCAACGTGAAGCCGGGGATGGCTTGGCCATTCGCGTCCTGGATTTCGACCTTCACGCTGCCGGCGGCGGAGGTGGCGAAGTTCATGGCGAGGGCTTTTCCGGTGAAGGTGATCGGTTTGGTGATGACCTCGCCGCCGCTCATCGGTGCGTGCAGCGAGACAAAGCCATCAAGACGCAGCGTGTAGCGACGCAGCGCGCTGCTGTGGTCCGTCCAGTAGCTCTCGGTGGCGTAGAGGCTGAGCTCGTTCGGAGCGCCTTCCATGGATGACTTTGTCTCCACGGCATGCCAGGCGATGTATTGATGGCCGTAGTTCCAGGTGCCGGGACGCTCGATGCCGGGCGGGAGGAAGGCTTCATTCCAGCGTTTGAAGGTCACGCCGTCACGGCTCGCCATGAAGAGTCCCTCGGTGATGACCATGCCGTAACGGTCACTGGCCTTCGAGCGCCATTCGCGATGCTCGCGTTCCGGCAGCGCCCGCATGCTCTCCGACCAGCCGCGTTCGATGTAGCGCGTGGGAAAGCCGAGCAGTACATGCGGAGCCCGATGGTAGGGCTTCACCTGATTCGTGTAGAGCGCCTCGCCGGGCGAATCGACGTAGCGCAGGTCCCGCTGGTTTTCCCAATGGATGAAGTCTTTCGACGTGGCCGTGCGGATGGCGCGGAGACCGCTCGGCTTCCAGTTCTTCTCATCCGTGGTGCCTTCAGTGAAGTAGCGCCAGTAAGCGCGATACAATCCGGCCTGAGCATCCCAAAACGCGAGGTTTTGCGAATCAAACGCACCATCCGTGATCACCGGCGCATCCGCCATCGGCGACCAGCGAAGGCCATCGGGCGATTTCAGCGCAAGAAGGCCTTTCGGCGAGTTCGAGCGCACGATGGCTTTGTATTTCGCATCCGGTGCGGCGGCGGGGTTTTCGTCTTTGAAGACGGCGGGATGCCCGCCATCGGGATTCACCTTCCCCATCTTGCCATGCGGGATGACGATGTTGTTCGCCTTCGAGCCTTTGAACTCGTGCAGGCCCAGCTCCGGCTTGCGCCAATGAATGCCATCATCGCTTTCGGCGTAGCAGGTGAAGAGCGGATGCTCGCCGGTGTTCACCTTGCCTGGCGCGGTGACGGTGAGCTGCCAGGACTTGTAATACATGCGGTATTTGTCGCCGTCCTTGAAGATGCTGTGGTAGCCGCTGCCGCGGCCCTCCCACGGCAAATCATGCGTGATGGCGATCTCCTTCGGCTGCGGCTGATGCAGGCGCTGCTCCGCCTTGCCGGTCATCTTTTCGATGAGAAATCCGTCCACGAACAGTTCGCGACGCGAGCCGATGTCGAT
>JBKCXA010000775.1:0-12287 GCA_046316935.1 Prosthecobacter sp. | reverse complement strand
GCTTCGCTTCAGCGAATCGGATCGAAGGCGCTCCCTCTCGGTCTCCCTGACCCCTCCCGGCGCGTCGCCTCCGGAATGACGCCCCGGTCGCGGCAAAGGCGCGCCGGGCGGGACGGGTCGCTTGATTTTTGGGGGCGGCTGGTAAACTCGCCCTTCTTCTTTTCCCAGCCATGTCCAACACCACACCGCAGACGTTCGAATTCCAGGCCGAGATCAAGCAGCTGCTCGATATCGTCATCCACTCGCTCTACACCGACCGCGAGATCTTCCTGCGTGAGCTCGTCTCCAACGCGTCCGACGCGATGGAGAAGATGCGCCTCACGCAGCTCACGGAGAAGGATGTCTTCGATGCCAAGGCCGAGTTGCAGATCAGCATCACCACCGACGAAACGGCGAAAACCATCACCATCGCCCATGCCGTCATCGGCATTACCCGCGCCGAGCTCGTCGAAAACCTCGGCACCATTGCCCACAGCGGCTCCAAGGCCTTCGCCGCCGCCTTGAAGAATGCCGGCAAGCAGGGCGATGCCACGCTCATCGGCCAGTTCGGTGTCGGTTTCTACTCCGCCTTCATGGTCGCCGACAAGGTGCAGGTGTACACCCACTCGTGGAAGAACGACGGCGAGCATCTCGTGTGGACCAGCGACGGCCAGAGCAGCTACACCATCGAGGAAGCGCCCGATCAGAACCGCGGCTGCAAGATTGTGCTGCACCTCAAAGAGGACGCTGCCGACTTCTGCAAGGCCAGCACCGTGAAGCAGATCATCGAGAAGCACTCGAACTTCGTCAGCTTCCCGCTCCTGCTCAATGGCGAGCGCGTCAACACCGTCGAGGCGCTGTGGCTGAAGTCGAAGGACAGCATCACCGACGAGCAATACAACGAGTTCTACAAGTTCACCGCGCACGCCTTCGACGATCCCAGCTACCGCATGCACTTCCAGGCGGACAGCCCCATCGTCATCAATGCGCTGCTCTTCACGCCCACGCAAAACATGGAGTCCTTTGGCATGGGCCAGATGGAGCCCGGCGTGTCGCTCTACTGCAAAAAAGTCCTCATCGACCCGAAACCGAAGAAGCTGCTGCCGGAGTGGATGCGCTTCGTCCGCGGCGTGATCGACAGCGAGGACCTGCCGCTGAACATTTCCCGCGAAAGCATGCAGGACAGCGCCCTCGTGCGCAAAATCGGCGAGGTGGTCGTGAAGCGCCTGCTCAAGCAGCTCGACAAGGAAGCCTCCGACGACGCCACGAAGTGGAACGGCTTCTACAAGGACTTCAGCCGCTTCTTCAAAGAAGGCGTCGCCACCGATTTCACGAACCGCGAAGCCATCGCGAAGCTCCTGCGCTTTGAGTCTAGCATGACCCAGCCCGGCGAAACCATCGGCCTAGCCGAGTATGTGAAGCGCATGGCCTCCGAGCAAAAAGCCATCTATTACCAAGTCGCCCCGTCGCGCGATGCCATCGAAAGCGGCCCGTATCTCGAAGCCTTCAAAGCGAAGGGCATCGAGGTCCTCTACATGTTCGAGACCATCGACGAATACGTCGTTTCCAGCCTCAACAAGTTCGACGACAAGGACCTCAAGGCCGTCAATGCCGACGACATCGACCTCGGCGACAGCGATGCCGACGGCGAAGCCCTCCCCGAGGCCGAAACGAGCTCGCTGTGCGACTGGATCAAGGAACGCCTCACCGCCAGCGTGGACTCCGTCCGCCCCGGCAAGCGCCTCGTCGGCTCACCCGCCCTCGTCTTGACGCCCGAAGGCGAAATGACCCCGCAGATGCGCCAGATGATGAAAGCCCTCGGCAAAGAAAGCGGCATGCCCGGCCCGACGGTCATCTTCGAGATCAATCCGCGTCATCAACTCGTCAAAGGCCTCGCCAAACTGCAAAAGAGCGATCCCGACACGGCCGGACTCATCACCGAGCAGATCCTCGACAACGCCCTCCTCAGCGCCGGTTTGCTTGATGAGCCTCAACGCATCATCCAGCGCACGCAGAAGCTCATGGAGAAGCTGGCGAAGTAAATGTACTCCAGGGCTTCAGCCCGCAAAAAGCCCCGAAGGCCGACACGACTCCGTTTCGGCCTTTTTCGTTTTGCAGTCTCCGCGTGACGGCGGTTCAGTTTGGCATGCTGCGTCTCAAACTTCTCTCCCGCATCTCATTTAATGCATGGCTTCTATTGATTGGAGTCCCCGTAGCCATTTTCTGGACTGACTTCTTTCCAACAGCTCAGATGCGGAACATCGAAGCCGCCAGAAAACATGCGATGGTGATCAAGCAACTCATCCAAACCGATCCACGCTTCTCGTCGATCATCGTGGATGTTTGGACGGGAGGAGGAGTCGAAATGACCGCCCAAGGTGAACTGGCCTCAGAAGCGGACATGAATGCCCTGATCAAAATCATCGAGACCACCACGCCTCCTGCTTCGATGATGTGTTGGTTCCAGATCGCCGGCAAAGAGCGTCAATTAAGGCTACCCAAAGCAAATCACTCACTTCCGAAACAGTGATGCATCCAAACCGCTCTGTTTGATGATCGAATTCAGCGTTCCGACGGCCACTTCTGCGTGGTTGGGCACGATCACCGTCCTCGTGTCACCGCCCGGAAGTGCCAGTTGCATGATGATGTGGCTGCCCGTCTGGCGGTTTTTACTGAAACCGTGAGATTGGAGGATCTTGCAGATCTCGCGTGAAGGCAGTGGCCGCAGCTTAGGCATAGGCGGTGGCTTTTCGGCGTGAGACAGCAGGGGGCGTCTCGATCACCAGAGGCTTTACCTGCCCCCGGCGCCGCAGATGACGACGAATCTCCATCGCACTCGCGTGGGTGAGCCAGAGCTTCACCGCCTCTTGAAGCATGACCAGCGCCTCGTCACGACTGCCTCCCTGGCTGGCGATGCCGAGCTCCGGGCAGGTGGAGACATGCCATTTCCCTTCTCGCGTAATGACGGCGGACAACTGCGGCAGGGCGATGCTTTCCCGCCCCACAACGACCGCCTGATGGATGATCTGATTCACAAAGTTAGGTTAACCGCCCCACTAAGGAGCGTCAATGACTGAGGCGGCTGTCCCTCGATAAGCGGCATGTCAGGACCCAAAGTCATCATCGAGATCACCGACACGGAGGGCGGGATTTCATTCCCGCCCTTCTTGTTTCAATACGTCGCCCGACCGCCGGAAAGGTCGAAGACAGCGCCGGTGGTGAAGGAGCAGTCCTCGCTGCACAGCCAGGCCACGAGGGCGGCGGCCTCCTCCTTCTTGCCAAAGCGGTTCATCGGGATCTTCGAGAGCATGTAGTCGATGTGCTGCTGCGTGACCTGCTTGAGGATGTCCGTCTCGATCACCGCGGGCGTGACGCAGTTCACCACCACCCCGGAGGTGGCCAGCTCCTTGCCGAGCGACTTGGTCAAAGCGATCACGGCGGCCTTCGAGGCGCTGTAGTGCGCGGCGTTCGGGTTCCCTTCCTTGCCGGCGATGGAGGCGATGTTCACGATGCGCCCGTAACCGCCCTTCAGCAGGTGCGGGATGACCGCGTGGCAGCAGTAGAAGGGGCCGTTGAGATTGATGTCGATGACACGACGCCAGTCCGCGGGATCGGCCTCCCAGGTTTTGGAGTTCGTGCCAGCGATGCCGGCGTTGTTGACGAGGATATCGATCCGGCCAAACGCGGCCGCGGTGCCCTCGGCGGCCTGTTTCACCGCCGTCAGATCAGTGAGATCGACCGCCTCGATGTGCACCGGCCCCAGGGCGGAGAGCTCCGCCTTCGCCGCGGCGAGCGCGGCCGCGTCCAGATCCCATAGCGCCACGGAGGCGCCGGACTGCAGCAGGCGGGTGGCGATGGCGTGGCCGATGCCACGAGCACCTCCGGTGACGATGGCGGCGCGGGACTGAAGATCGATCTGGTTCATGCGAGTTGGATGGGGAAGTCGGTGGGTGGAGAGGTGTACGCGGCCTTGGACAGATTTTCTCCATCCGGTTCTTGCTCAAGATCTTGCTCTTCATCTCCAATCTCTCTGAGAGACCAAAGAGTCAGATCAAGAGCACGAGCGATAGGCTGGCTCAGCCCACATACCTCTCCCGCAGATGCGCCACATGCCATTTGGCATCGGTCGCCTTGCCGGTGGCCTGTTGCATGATCTCCGTCGGCGTCAGGGCCGCACCCCAGGCATGCACGTTGTCACGCAGCCATTTCAGCAGCGGCGCGTAATCACACTTCTCCAGGCCGGTGGCGATCTTCTTGTTCTTCTTCGCCGTGGCGAAAAGCTGGGCGGCGTTGAGATTGCCAAGCGTGTAGGTCGCGAAGTAGCCGAGACCGCCCATGCTCCAATGAATGTCCTGCAAGCAACCGCGGCGGTCATCCGGCGGCGTGAGGCCGAACAGCTCGCGAAACTCCTCATTCCACACCTTCGGCACGTCTTTGACCGCCAGCTCGCCCTTCACCAGACGGCGCTCGATGCCGAAGCGCAGCAGGATGTGCAGGTCATAGGTCGCCTCGTCCGCCTCCACGCGGATGAAGCTGAACTCGCTGCGCAGCATCTCCTTCATGAAGGCCTCCAGCTTCACCTTTTTCAGATGCGGGAAGAGCTCCTTCGCCCGTGGCAGCCACTTCGCCCAGAAGGTGCGGCTGCGGCCCACGTGGTTCTCCCACAGTCGGCTTTGCGATTCGTGAATGCCCAGCGAGGCCGCGCTGCCGCTCGGCAGGCCGAAATCCATGCCCGGCAGGCCCTGCTCATACAAACCGTGACCCGCCTCGTGCATCACGCCGAAGAGCGACGAGAGAAAATCGCTCTCATCATACCGCGTCGTGAGCCGCACATCCCCCGCGCCCAGCGTGGTGCAAAACGGATGCGCCGTCGTGTCGATGCGACCGGCCTCAAAGTCGAAGCCGAGGCTCTCCGCGATCTCGCGGTTCAAAATCTGCTGCTTCTCAATCGGGTAGCGTCCCTTCAAAACGCCCGGTTTGACCTTCTTCGACCTCGCCACGGCCCCGCGGGCGATTTCCGCCAGTTGCGGACGCAGCTTCGCAAACAGCGCCGCTACCTCGCGGGTCTTCGCGCCACGCTCGTAAAGGTCCAGCAGCGCATCATAAGGCTCGTCCGCGTAGCCAAAGAGGTCCGCCTTCCGCCTCGCGATGCTCAGCAAATGCTCCAGATGCGGCGCAAACATCGAAAAGTCCGATTTCGCCCGCGCCTCGACCCACGCCGCCTTCGCATGCGTGGCCGTCTCGCTCTCCTCCTGCACCAGTTTCGCCGGCAGCTTCGTGGCGCGGTCGATGTCGCGGCGCAGGCCGCGCACGTTCGCCGCCTGCGTGGGCGTTTCGGGCATTTCGGTCTCCGCTCGATCGAGCAGCTTGCGGGTCTTTGCCGAAGTTAAAAGCGCATGCGCCTTGCCCGTGAGGTAGGACATCTGCCGGGCGCGGAAGTCGAGCGCCTTCGCTGGCATGTAGGTTTCCTGATCCCAGCTCAAAACCGCCTCCGTCGAGGTCAGCAGCGAGATTTCCGAGACGATTTCACAAAGCGATTGGTAGGCGGACATGGTCGCATGCTCTGGCAGCGACTCCTCGCGGCATCAAGAGAGGAATTCTCACGCCTCACCACGGATCGACACCGAGCGACCGTGCGCGTCGAGTCCTTCGACTTGCGCAAAGGCCCGCACGATGGGCTCGGACTTCGCGCAGCTCGCCGCGTCCAGGCGGATGAGGCTCGTGCGACGCTGGAACATGTCCGCGGTGATGCCGGGGAAGGATTTCCCGCTGCCGCCGGTCGGCAGCGTGTGGCTCGGACCGGCCAAAAAGTCGCCCACGGCCACCGGGGAGTAGTTCCCGAGAAAAATGGCCCCCGCCGTGCGGATCAGCGGCAGGATGGCATCCTCACGCGAGGTGATCAGGCTGAGATGCTCCGGAGCGAATTCATTCACCAAACGGGCTCCTTCCTCCAAAGTGGGTGCCAGCATCAAAAATACGCCTTTTTCCAAAACGGGGCCGAGCTGCGCCTGACGGCTCAGTGTCTGCGATTGACGAGCCACCTCGGCGATGACGGCTTCGAGCAGACTGGCATCATCGGTGATGAAGCCTGCCATGCTGTCCTTGCCATGCTCCGCCTGCGCCAGGATGTCCGCGGCGATGAAGGCGGGCTTGGCGGAGGCATCGGCGAGGATGAGCACCTCGCTCGGGCCGGGGAGGAGGTCGATGGCGCACACGCCAAAGGCCTGCCGCTTCGCCTCGACGACGTAGCTGTTGCCCGGGCCGAAGATCTTGGTCACCGGTTTGATCGTCTGCGTGCCAAACGCCATCGCGGCGATGGCCTGCGAGCCGCCGATTTGATACACCTCGGTGGCACCGGCCAGTTTCAGCGCCGCCAGCAAACCTGCATTCACCGTGCCATCGCGACCGCAGGGCGTGCAGACCACGATCTCCGGCACGCCCGCCGCCGCGGCGATGGCCACCGTCATCAAAACGGTCGAGACCAGCGGCGCGGAGCCGCCCGGCACATAGCAGCCCACCCGTTCAAAGGGATGGAAGACCTCGCCCACGCTCGCGCCTTGCTCATTCACGGCGCTCCAGGCCTGGCGCAGGCTGCGCTTGGCAAAGTCAGCCACATTCCGCTGCGAGGCTTGCAGCGCGGCTTTCAGGTCCACATCCGCCTGGTTCCAGGCTTCTTCGAGCACCGATTGCGGCACTCGCATCTGCGCGGGGGTGAGGTTGGCGCCATCAAACTTCGCCGTGAACTCCAGCACGGCCTCGTCACCGCGTTCCCGCACCGCTTTGATCACCCCTGCGACCACTTCGCGCACGGCCTCGCTGGCCTCCGCGCGGCGGTTCAGGCTGGCGGCAAAGCTCGCATACTCGGCATCGGTGTGACGGATGATTTTCATGGGCGCTCTACCTGCCACGCGGCCCGCACGCGTCAAGCGATGCGCGGCTTTCGTGCAGCCCTCCACAGCCCACACATCCAGCGCCTGCCGGCCGTCGTAGCGAAGCGTCGTGGCGGTGCCCCTGCGATCACTGACCCGCCTGCTGAAACAGCTCGGGGTGGTCGAGGATCGTCTTTTTCAGCGTCTGGAAATGCGCCTTCGGCATGCCTTGCGGGCACTCGGTGCGCTCGATCACCTGCCGGCCGCCGATGGTGGCCGCGAGCACCAGCGAGG
This sequence comes from Prosthecobacter sp., assembly GCA_046316935.1. Classification (GTDB taxonomy): domain Bacteria; phylum Verrucomicrobiota; class Verrucomicrobiia; order Verrucomicrobiales; family Verrucomicrobiaceae; genus Prosthecobacter. The sequence goes on along the minus strand of JBKCXA010000775.1, from coordinate 5,145 downwards.
TGAGGAAGGTGCCGAGCTCGTCGGGGTGATGGCCGTCCGGCGCATACAGCGGCAGCTTGGGATCCACCTCGCGGACCTGCTTCCAGAAGTCGCCCGTGGGCGAGACCAGCACGCGCACGTTTGGCTCCACCTTGATGGCCTCGGTCAGGGTCAGCACCAGCCCGCGATGAATGTTGGCCGCGGCCTCGTCCACGTTCGCGCCGGAGGCCAGCGCTTCGGCGTTCTGCGCCGGCCACAGCTTGGGATGCCGGGTCCAGGCCTGGACCATCACCACCAGCATGTCCGGATTTGCCTCGCGGGCCGCGGTCAGCAGCCGGCCCACCGGCCCGGAGGCCTCCCGCGCATGCCGGGGCTCCCTGCCCACTTGAGAATGCACCATGCTCTGCTCCTGCAGCACCAGCACGTCCCACGGCGCACCATCAGGCGCGCCACGCTTCAGCCGGGTCGTGGCCCCGATGTCATGCACATGATCCTTCAAATGAAACGACGGCTGCGCGTAGGAGTCCACCACCGCGGACAGCACGCTCGACCGCCCCAGCACCTCGCGGGTCGTCTCCGGCAGGTGATGGAAGTAGGTCATGCTGTTGCCGAGAAACAGGATGCGCACCAGCGGCGGTGGCTCTGGCGCGGCTCGCAGCAGCGGGCGGGCGACGGCGAATCCCAGCAAGGACCGCAGCCACTCGCGTCGGGTATGGCGATGAACAGGCATCAGATGCTCGCATCATACCCGACCATGCGGCCCGGCCAAGCGTTCCGAAGAGTGCGACGGCTTTTTCAGCGCCCAGCCCAGGACGGCGATCCCACCCAGCAGCATCAGCCCGCCCAGCCCCATGAGGAGCTGGAAGGGAAACTGCGCCCACTTCGTCACGCGACTGATCTGCGGCTCTTCCGGCAGGTAGCGGACCTGCACGGCGCCGGAGACTTGCGCCGCGCGGTAGGTCTCGCCGTCCACGTCGAAGGTCTTTGTGATCGTCGCGTGATTCGCGGGTGTGTAGGCCACCACCAGCGAGGAAGCCTGCCCGCCTTTGGAAAGCGCCTGCGAATGGCCGCTCACCACCCGTCCCTCCACCACCGCGGCGCTTTGATCGAGTCTTTCAGCTGCCCACACCTCTTTCCAGCCATCGTTCAACAGCCACAGGCCCGCGCCGAGCAGGAAAACGACGACGAGGACCGGTTGGGCTGGTTTGTCAGACATGGCAGCGCGACGTCATTTCCCCTGGAATACCAGCCCCGTATCATCGCGAATGCGCCCCAGCTCATCGAAAGCAGGATTGGCAGCTGGCAGAGGTGGATCGGTCTGGCGGTTGTAGGCGGGGCGTGCCGGGTCTTGGAGCAGGGTGAGGATTTCGGGCTGATCCGCAGCGGCTTCGAGGGGCGATTGCGGCATGCCGTCACCCCAACGCCCGACGTCTCGGTTCGCCCCGTGTTTCAGGAGCACCCGCAGGCCATCCGGCGAGCCGCGGTAGATGACCTCCATCAGCAAGCCCCACCATTCACCCCAGGTATCGGTGAAGAGCGCCTTGTCATCGAGGTGGGTCGGATCGGTTTCGAGCAGGAGGTCGAGCAAGTCCCAGTTCTCTTGTTCACAGGCCGCCTTGAGCTGGGAGCGAGAGACGAGAGCCATCGCAGTGAGTTCAGATCAAAGCTTCTGGATACGGATGAAGGTGCGGCTGATCGGCGTGACCTCGAGCTGCACGCGATCACCCACCGCCAGGGAGTTGTAGCTTTCGGTGGTGATCAGTTGTTCCTCTCCTGCCAGGACAACGGCGGGGGCCGTCCCATTGACCATCCGCTTTTCTTCGACCTGGGCGATCTGCACCAGCTTGACGCCGTTTTGGATGTCCTGCCGCATTCGGCCAAGCAAAGCACGCATCGCCCAGATCATCACGACGATGGTCAGCAGGACTCCCCCGATGATGATCACGCTGTTGAGCCCGGAAATCACGCTGGGGGCCAGGAGCAGCATCACGGCAAGGCCCCCGCCCACGAAATAGATCAGATTTCGGGTCAAGCCCATGGCCTGCTTCAGGGATTGCAGTTCCTCTGCCGATAAGGGTTCTGTTGTGTTCATGGCGTTTCACCTTGTAGCGCAGATCAGCGGCTGGGAAATGGCTTTTGTGGTGCTTCCCTCCAGCTCTGGCGAGGAGTCCATCCCAAGTCCCTGAGCTTCACACCACCGCCACAAGCCTGCGCCGAGCAGGAAGACGAGGATGAGGAGTGGTTGGGTTCGTTTGTCAGACAGTTGCCGCCTGACGTCATTTCCCGGAGGGAGATGATCTGCTGGTTCCACTCCTTCACGACGTCAGTCGAACAGAGGTGGCAGATTTCTCGCGCCGTGGAGGATTCGGAGGATTTCGACCTCATCAGAGAGCTCACGGTAAAAAAGCAGGTAATTGGGGTATTCCTGGCAAGGGAGGAAGCGGATGCCCACAAAACGAGGCGCGCTGAAACGCGGACGAACCCCCAAATCGGGCTGATGCCCCAGACTCTCAGCAGTATCCAGAATGTCATGGCGCACAGCCTCGGCAGCCATGGCATTGTCCGGGCGGATATAGCTCACGATTTCCTCCAGGTCATCCACCGCGACGGGATTGAATACGACCGGCTTCATGCGGTCTGCTTGCGCAGTTGGGACAGGGGAATGCGCTGGCCGGGATGGGACAGCGCCACATCCAGCAAGGATTCCAACGCAGGGGAGGCGCGGCGGCCAAAGACCGTTTTTACGGCCGTCTCTAAAGCACACTCAATGTCGGGGAACTGACCGTTGGTAACTTGTTCCCGGAGCAAGGCTTCGACTGGGGCAGTGAGCGTGGCTGTCATGATGTGAATCGTAGGCGTCCGTCGAAGCGCGGCAAGCAAAGACTCAAGGCACCTTCACCCAACGCCAACTCATCTGCCCCGCGTCCAGCCGCCAATCACCCACCCCTCCACCACGGGGGCACGCGGATCCAGCCTCCGCGCCGTTCGCACCTGCCCCCAGCCCACACGCCACCGCCACAAGCCCGCGCCGAGCAGGAAGACGCGGATGAGGAGCGGTAGGGTTCGTTTGTCAGACAGTTGTAGCCTGGCGTCATTTTCCCGGGAAGTGACCCTTGGCGACCTGCTCGCGCAGCAAGACTTCGACCGGGGCGGTCAGGGTGGCAGTCATGGGACCCTCGCATTCCTTCTCCTGCGCCGGACAAGCTCCAACGGCCCGGGTTCCTCATGCGCGTTACTACGACAAACGAGGGGCCGCAATTTTGTCAGACAGATGCCTAACTTCATTTCCCTCTGAGTTGGGAAGGTTTGATTTCAGTGATCGAATCCAGTTTAACTCCAAAGTCACGAATCATTACATCGTTAAGTTGGACGGCTGCGGACACCAGCCTTCCACACGCATTTTCTATGAACCTAGGAAGGTCATGGTCTTCGGCGTTAACGATCTTTTCGGCGAGCGACATGCATAAAACACTTTGATCATTGGAAGCGTATGAAGCTTCAAGGTGATCTTTAACCCACTGGTTTCTTTGATGATGTAGGTTTAAAGCGTCAGTGAGTGTTAGCTCTGCCTGCCTCAGTTCAGCGATTAGTGTTCTGTCTGTAGCAAACAAAACAGGGACAAGCTTTTGGAGATCTAGTTCAGCATACCTGGAACTGATCTCCACCACGCAAAGATGTCTCTTTTGAGCTTCAGCTTTTGATTTCACATCCATCAATTGATGGCTTAACTGTCTCATGATCGTGTAGTTGGAGTACAGGCAGTAGTGAGCGGACACGATTGTATTGAACCTAAAATCGTGATCTTGCTGTAACTTTTGTTCCCTGCTTTTCTGGAAAGCAAAGTGAGCGCCGAGATATGCGCCAACTGCGGCACCGACAACGCTAGAACCAAATTCCTTGAGGAATGAAAAAAAGTCCGGGCACTCCACAATAGTGAATAATTTAGACGAGTAGGTTGGACGTCTGCGACCTCGCGGGAGGCTGTTGCGGACTTAAATGTAATTCTCCATGATCGAGGGCAGTAATCTTGGCTCTAATAATTCATAACAAGTTTGGAGATCGACAAGGAAATGGTCACTTGGTTTCAGTGATTGGTTAAATCAGTCCGTCAAACTTACACACGCCGTCGCATTCGAATATTGATCTCCAAAAGTGATCTCGGTCAAGCTGACCCAAACAATCCTTCTGGTAGGCCTGATATAGTTGGGTGGTTGTGAAGGCGCATATCTCGCTTAGCTGCGCTGCTTTGGCCCAAGTATCAGGAAACGGATTTGAACGTTGTTCCGAAGGGCGGTCGACTGCGCTGTTACCAATGAATATGCCTTTGAACTTTTTCTGACGTTGAGCAATTCCGCGCTGGACCCAATCGATAAGTTGTTTTCGGCCATCCTCGGTAAAGTGGTCCTTTTTTGTGCTCTTGATCTCGAGGACGCCCTCGAAAAGTAGCCCACCCACTCTAACTGTAATCCACCCGTCCTCCTTATTGCTCTCGACGGGTTTTTCGACGACCGCCCCAAGTCTTTGGAGCATCTCTAAAACCAAAGGCTCCAGCACGAATTCTCGCTCATAAAGCAATTTGATGGGCTGACGGCATTCAACCAATTCTGACCTATAGTCGGCTAACCTTTTCTGGAGCAATTCGATCTCTTCACTGACTTCTTGAATGCGCTTGTCCACTTCAGCTTGTCTTGGGGCGGACAAAAGCTGAATCCATTTTGGTTCATCGGAACAAATATTTAGCCCACAGACATCACGTAGAGCTAGCTTGAGAGTGTCCTCTGGAGTTGCTGAAATTGGTGGAAGAAAAACTATCGTTCCAGACGCTCTAGCCACAAAGCGGGATCCACCATACCCACCAGCCGTCTCGTCTTGTCCCTTCGCCAACACCACCTCAAAAGCCATATGATGACGATACCTGTTTGTGGCCAAACCGATTGTTGTGACGGTTTCGTATGTCCGGTCTTTAGTTCGTGCCGCAGAGAGCTTGCACTCTACCAAAGAATAACCCCAAGATTTTAACCTGCTGAGGTATTCTCGATACCGGTCGTGACGGCGGTCTTGGGATAGGACTATCGTGTCTCCTGGTTGATTGTCCCACTCAAAACTTATTCCCGACCAAGTTAGAAAAGGGACCATTCCACTTATGCCTTGGGGACTCGTGAAGGG
>JBKCXA010000774.1:0-2087 GCA_046316935.1 Prosthecobacter sp. | reverse complement strand
ACAGACAGTCATTCTGGACTGCCATGAAGGAGAAGGGCTACCTCCTCCTTCTCACGTTTGGCGTTGTTTGCTCCTTTGCTGTGATAATTGGCGTTGTTGGGATCGCATGGCTGCACCACAAACTAAAGAGACTTGAACCACAGATGAACCGTCTCAAAAACGAGTTGGAGCACGCAACTTCAATCATGAAGGTAACCACCGATCTCATGGAAGACGAGATCAGTCGAATCCAGTCAAAGGTGGAAAAGGGAAATGACGCCGGTGTGCAACAAATTGGCTGATCCCCCCTCGACTGCCGCGACTGAATCTCTGGCACCTCCAGAGCCAGGCATACCGCCGAGGCCGTGGCTTCTCCCTTTCCTCTCGGCGGCTGGCTCGCTTCGGACGGCATCCAACCGTCCCGTCCTCCACGCGGAGTCCTTCCACGCGGCTGAACGCCTCTTTTGGGGCCTTGGAAAAGCCGCTTGAGCACTCGCAAGCCTCCCGGTATCCTCAAGGCATGACTCTGACACTCGATCTCCCGCCCGAACTGGAAAGGGATGCCGTTCAAATCACCGATTTGAAGGATCGCCTGCTGCTTTTTGTGCGGCAGCAGGTCGATCTGGAGCGCTGGCGATCCAAGCGCTACTCATCCGAGGCCCAACGGCTGGTCGCAGCATCCGCCTCCGTGGCGGCTGGCATGTCCCAGGAGGAAGCGGCGGCTGGATTCCTCGGCCTTCAGGACCGTATCGCTTCCGCGATCAAGGATTAACGCCTGCTAAAACCAGACTCGCATGCTGAGAGCCGTCCCTGACACGAATGTGGTGCTCTCTTCGCAACGAAGCACACATCCCGGCAGCCCCAATCGTGAAATCTTCGAGCGCTGGCTGAAGGGCGAGTACACACTCCTCTACACCGAGGACATGCTCGCTGAGTTCGCGGAGAAGATGATCGAGCACGAAATACCGGAAACCGACATCATTCAGTTTCTCGCCGCCATCCGTCGTCTCGGTGAAAATGTCTTTGTCGCGGCCTTTCACACCCGTCCATACCCAGCGGACGAAGATGACATCGCCTTTCTCCTCTGCGCCATCAACGGAGCCGCCAGCCATCTGGTCACTTACGATGACGACCTGCTCAGCCTGCGATCCGCCTACCTGTCTGAGTTCAGCATCTGCCGTCCCATCGACTTCCTCGCGGATTTGAGGCGGTAGGCATTCGACTTCCGAGCGCAAAATGGACTGTGCCAGCCACCTCCGACGCTGTGGCTAAATCTCTGGCACCTCCAGCGCCACGCAGACCGCCGAGACCGTGGCTTCTCCCTTTCCTCTCGGCGGCTGGCTCGCTTCGGACGGTATCCCACCGTCCCGTCATGGCAGGGGATTGATCATTGAAGGCTCTTTGACAGATCCCGGCCCGTGACGCATGCTTGGCGCATTGAATACCAATCCGCCAGCCCCTACGCAGACCAACCGCCCGACGACGAAGTCCACTTCGTCGGTGAGGCAGAGTTTCTCCGAGGCGCGGCGCAGAGCCTTGCAAACGCAGGGGCGGGTGACCCTCCAGATGGTCCGGGCGAATCAATTGACGATGAAATCCGTGCCCTGAAGGCCTACATCGCGAAGAGCGATCTCTGGCTGGATGCGCAGCAGGTGTGCCTGACTTTGCAGGCCGCGCCCATGAAAGGCGGAAAGGAGCATCAAGTGGCCTTTTTGCCTGGGATGGAGCGTGTGATGAAAGTGGCGGATGTCCGCAAGCTAGCCACGGAGTCCATTTTTGACTACCTGAGCGATCTGCTGCTCTCCAATCACTACTTCGATGACGATATCCGTTTTGTGGGAGCCTTCGAAGCGGAAGGCAGGCTCTGCATCGTCATTACCCAGCCATACATCAACGGCATCCACCCTGAGTGGACGGAACTACGGTCTGGACTTGCCCGCCATCAGTTGCGTGACCCGGCACCAAGGTCTCTGGGTGGAAATTTCATCTTTGACGACGAGTTGCTTGGCGAGGTGGATGTGTTCGATCTTCACCCCAACAACGTCATCATGGACGCGACCGGCTGGCTAAACCCCATCGATGCTCATTTTTATTTTCACGACAAACAA
>JBKCXA010000773.1:0-6460 GCA_046316935.1 Prosthecobacter sp. | reverse complement strand
GTGCAGGGCGTCATCGCCGATAACACGCTCAATGGAGCCACCGCTCCGGCCAATCAAATCAGCCTCACCAAAAGCGGAGCCAGTGCCTGGAAACTCTCCGGTGTAAACACCTACACCGGCACCACCACGATCAGCGGCGGCACACTCATCCTCGGAGCCAACAACGCCCTCCCCACCACCGCCGTGAGCATCGGAGCCGCCACGCTCGATGCTGACACACGCACCGACACGCTCGGCACCCTCAACGTCACCGCCGCCGCCACCATCCACCTCGGCACTGGAGCCGCGCTCGCCTTTGCCGATAGCAGCGCCATCACCTGGGCGGGTACACTCACCATCACCGGCACCTTCGTCAGCGGCAGCAGCTTGCGCTTTGGCACCACCGCCACTGCCCTCACCGCCACTCAACTCGGCAAAATCAGCTCCGCAGGCTTCACCAGCTTCACCTTAAACAGCAGCGGCTACCTCATCGGCACGCCCAGCGGACCCACCTTCACAAACTGGCAAACCACCAACGGCGTCAGCGGCACCTTCACCGCCGATCACGACAACGACGGCGTCGCCAACGGCATCGAGTTCTTCCTTGGTGGCTCATCGAACACCACCGGCCAGACCACACTCCCGGGCATCACCGACACCGCAGGCACCCTCAGCATCACCTGGACCAAATCGGCCACCTACCCCGGCACCTACGGCACGAACTTCACCGTCGAAACGTCCGACACCCTCACCGGCACCTGGACCACCGAAACCGTGGGCGTCAACGTCACCATCACCGGCAACCAAGTGAAATACACCTTCCCTGCTGGCGATACGCGCAAGTTCGTCCGCCTGAAAGTGGTGGGGCCGTAGCCAACACCGAATGGGTGTTAGCATAACAAGCCAACGAGCCATTCCGAGAGCCAAATTGTGCTCCCGCGCACGTTTTGGCTCATCATGCTTTTCCGACTCTTTGCGCTCTCTGCGATCTTTGGCGGCCATTCCATCGCTGCGCCGCCGCCGACCACGTTGCCCGGAAAAACCTCCGAGTGCGCCGCGCGGGTCACACCGGCGAATCCGCCGAATGACGGCATCTTGTTCGTCGATCACTCCAAGGCCAAACGCAGCGGCCATCTCGGTCATGCGTTGGTGCAGCTTGAGCCGGGCAAGCTGATCGCGTTTTACCCGAACTGCTCCAGCGACAACCGCGGCCACTCCGGCGTCGGCTGGATGGAATACAAACGCTCCGAGGACGCCGGCAGGACCTGGGGCGAGCCGCAGGTGCTTTCCTTCTCTAAAAAACTCCACGAGAAGAAAATGGGGCGCTCCGCCATGGCCGAAAAGGCCATCGTCACGGACAAAGGCGAGATCGTGCTCTTTTACCTCATCTGCGATGTCGCGGAGAGCGCCCTGTGGCAGCCCTACTGGGTGCCGCTGGTCTGCAAGAGCAAAGACGGCGGCCAAAACTGGAGCGATCCGCGACCCTTCGGAGCCTCGCGAGGCCGAGTCTATGACGTGGAGTATCACGACGGCGAAATCCGCGTGCTGCACTTCGCCAACGACGCCATCAAAGACTGGCGCGGCAATGCCAAAGAGCACGTTTATGAGCTGCACGTCAGCACCGATGGCGGCGAAACCTTTACCAAACGCAGCGTGCTGCCCTTCATCACCAACCGGCGCGGTTATGGAGCACTCGGCCACCTCGCCGATGGCTCGCTCATCGCCTACGTTTACAACAGCGCGAACGAAAACGTGCTCGATTACCTCATCAGCCACGATGGCGGTAAAACGTGGCCGAAGGTAGGCACCTCGACCGTTAGCCGGAAGATTCGCAATCCGCAGTTCACCGCCTTCGGTGGCAAATACTACCTCCATGGCCGCAGCGGCGCGTATGGCGACGGCAGCGGCCACATGATCCTCTACATGTCCGATGACGGCATCACCTGGGACGACGGCGTCTATCTCCGCATGCGCACCGCCGGTGCCGGAGCCTACTCGAACAGCCTCGTCGTCGATTCCCCCGAACCCCGCGGCAAGCAGCGACTCCTCATCCAGGCCTCCCACGCCTACGAAGACAGCAAGACCAACGTGCTCCACTGGTGGCTGGAGTAACCGCTGCAAACCTTTACCAACCAACAACTATGCTCCTCCGATCTCTTTCCTGCCTTCTTGCGATCTCATACAGCACGCTTCTCTATGCCGGGGACGTGCCCACCTTTGCCGGGCCTACGCCGGGCACCTTGCGCGACATTTCCATCCCGACCGTGGACATCTCCGCTGATGCGGCGCGGCATGTCATCATCGCCCGTGGCACGGAGAAGGAATACCAAGGCCATTGCGACACCGTGTTGATGGCGGATGGAAAAACGATGTTCACCGCGTGGTGCATGAATCACGCCGGACATCTCGGCCCGCTCGCCCGCAGCGATGACGCCGGACTCACCTGGACTTCCCCTTTGTCCACGCCGCCGGACTGGCAGCTTGTGAAAATGACCACGCCAGTGCTCCACCGCCTCACCGATCCGCAAGGCGTCGAACGCTTATTCATCTTCGGCGGCTGCGATTTCCCGGGCAATCTCCGCAGCGCGTTTTCCACGGACCTCGGCAAAACATGGTCGCCGATGAAGGAACTCGGTCTCGTTGGCGAAGTCGCCCCGAAGAGCATTCTCTCCTTCGATGGCGGCAAGCGGCTCATCATGTGGTCTGACCGTCGCGATCCCAAAAATGCCAAGGATCTGCATCCGGTCGTCTGGCAGAGCGAGTCGCTCGATGGAGGCCTGACGTGGAGCAAGGAGCGCGTCATCCTTGTCGTCCCTGGCCAATGGGCACAGCCGAGCGTGACACGGTCCGATGATGGTAAACAACTCGTCATGCTCTTGCGCGAAAACACCCGCCAGCATCACTCGCTGTATTCGATCAGTAACGACGATGCACGCACCTGGAGCGAACCAAAGGAACTCCCCGCCGCGCTCACCGGAGATCGCCACGTCATCAAACACGCTCCCGATGGCCGCCTCGTCATCGCCTTCCGCGACATGGCAAAAACAAGTGCCACCTACGGACACTACGTCGCATGGGTCGGCACCTTCGATGACATTGTGAACCGCCGCGAAGGTCAGTATCGCATCAAACTTCTCCACAACACCAAGCGCAGCCCCACCGATGCGCCAGGCACTGGCAACACCGACTGCGGCTACTCCGATCTCGAACTCCTCGGCGACGTCAGCCTCATCGCGACCACCTACATCCAATATGCCGCCGGTCCGGAAAAGAGCAGCGTCGTCAGCACCCGCTTCAAACTCAGCGAGACCGATGCTTTGGCAAAGAAGGCCACAACCGCTACTCAGAGCCTTCTTCCTGCCAACTGGGACCCCGCTCTTGCGGGGGACATCGTCATGCAGCGGCTCGTCCGCGTCTCGGCACCGCAGGTGAAAGGGGCGCATGATGCGGAGTTTGTCTGTGTCGGCGAGCGAGCTTACATCGTCGAGCATGACAACGATGTGGCACCCGGTCATGGCGCGGGTGCGGCGATGTATTGCGTGCTGACGGTGGTGAATCTGAAGTCGCTCAAAGTGGAAAAGACGCACCTGCTTGCCAAAGCGGGCCAGGCCTTCGCCAACATCACGCTGCCGGAGGCGCAGGTCTTCGTCCCGCGCATCATCCGCAAGGACGAGCACACGCTGCGCACCTACTTTTGCAGCAAGTCGGCGAGCGAGCTGACCTGGTATCGCGACTTCGATCTGCGCACGCAGAGCTTCGAAAACAGCATTCACAAAGCCAAACTCAAAACCGCAGCAGGCACCTTCGACATGGAGCCGAGTCATTTTCATGCCGATGCAGCCGCCCAGGGCTTCAAAAAACCCGCCGTGAACCACGGCCTCTACATCTTCGATTCATTCAAGGAGTTCGACGGCAAGCGCTACATCGCGCTCAACACCTTCCCCGGTAAACAAAACGCCCTCGCCGTGCTGCATGACGACTTCGCCACCTTCGAAGTCATCGGCCACTACAACGAGCCGCAAGCGCAGCAACTCAGCGAATCCGCCGTGAACCGCCTGCCCGACGGTAGCTGGATGGCCATCGTGCGCAATGACGCGGGCAACTACCACTTCACCACCAGCCAGGACGGCAAAACATGGACCATCGCCGAGCCAAAGCCCTTCGTGCCGAACGGCCTCAACTCAAAGCCGACCTTCGATCACTTCGGTGGCGTCTATTACCTCGGCTGGCAGGAGAACACCAAGATCCAGAACTGCAATCGCAGCGTCTTCAACGTGGACATCTCCCGCGACGGCAAAACGTGGCAGCGCAAATACCGCTTCGAGTCGCCGCACTCATTCCAATACCCGACCTTCCACGAACACGAAGGCACCCTTTGGCTCACCGTCACCCAAAGCGACCACGGCGGCAGCACCGACCGCATCATGTTCGGCAAACTGGAGTCCACCGGCCAGTTCGAGCCTCAAACCGGCCAAAAACGCATCGCCTGGCCCGCACCGCCGCCACCTGAGCCCGCCATCATGAAACCCGGCGTGAAGCTCTTCACCGACCGCGACTACGTCATCGACGAAATGCCCGCAGCGATCAAAGACCTACCCTTTCATCGCACCAGCATCGAAAAGCTCGATGTAACCGTCACCAAGCCCGGCACTCTTTTCGCCCTCACACCGACCATTCGCCCGAAAGCAGCGAGTCAGGAGGAAGCGCTGCAAAAAGCCGGTTTCACCAAAGTCGATGTGCCCGAAACCCAACTCTTCCCCGGCGAAATCAATCGCGTGAGCCTCTATCGCAAAGAGGTGAAGGCGGGTGAGCGGCTTCAGTTCAAGAAATTCGTGCTGCTGGTGCTTGGCGATGGCACGGAGGTGAAGTGAACAAATGGCGGTTTCGCCACAGGCGGCGGATTCGGTTGCCAATGCTCGCACGACGGCTCCAATGAGCGGCATGTCCGCCAAACCTGACCCCGCCTCGCTTCCTTGCAGTCCGATTGATGAGACCTGCGGTTTGAAATACTTCCCGCGTATGATCGGGAAGATTCGTCTTCATGCCGCCGGCAGGCTGTGGGAGGATCTACATGCGAATCTGGGCAAGGGCAGCGACGGAGCGCTGGTGGACTTTTTGCATATCAACTACGACGAGTTGAAGGCACGGGTGCTGCAAGGCGGCACGGACGAGGATATCCTCGCTTGGTGTGAAGAACGGAGCCGGAAGCTGAACGACAACGAGAAGCTGATCTGGAACCATTACGTGAGGACCCTCGGTTGGAATGACCATATCTCGGCCATTCTGGCGAAGCGGAAGGCGGATGGAGGGCTGTCGGATCGCGACGACATTCAGACCATCGCCCACTACATTGATGTGGATGAGGGAAGGCTGCCCTGATCAGGCCACGGCCCCGCGGAGCACGGATTCGAACTCCTCGGCCATGTGGGTGGCGCTGAAATGGGCGCGGACATTGGCGATGCCGTTTTTGATGAGCTGATCGCAGCGTTCGCCGTCGAGGAGAAGGCTTTCAAGGGCGTTGGCGAGGGATTCGACGTTGTCGGGCTCGCAGAGGATGCCGCCGCCAGTGGCTTCGATGAGCTCGGGGAAGGCTCCGTGACGCGGCTGGACCACGGGCACGCCGCTGGCGATGGCTTCGATGACGTAGAGGCCGAAGGCCTCGCCATAGGTGGCGGGCACGCTGAAGACGGTGAGATCGCGGAAGAAGTGGACCTTCTCCTTGAAGTCGAGATTGGGCCGCCACTCGACGCGGGCATCGCAACCGGCGGCTTTGAGCTTCGCCTTCTGCTCGGCGATGTATTTGTCATCCACAGGCGTGGCCGCGCCGCCGATGAGGAGCTTCAGGCGGGGCACGGAGCCACGTTTCACGAGCGTGATGTAGGCGTCGATGAGCGTGGTGAGGCCCTTGCCATGGATCATGCGGGCGAAGTAGCCGATGGTGGGCCAGTTCGGGTCCGGCGAGGCGGTGGTGAAGCTGGTGGGATCGATGCCGTTGAAGAGCACCTTGATCTGCCCCTCGGCCGCATCGAGCCGCTGGCGCATGTGACGGGCATAAAACTCGCTCGGAGCGATGAAACGGCGCACGCTGCGGGCATTGCGCTGCATGGCGTCCCAGCATTGCCCGCGATACGGATCGGGCAGCGTGTCGAGGAAGCTGTCCTCGCCTTGCAGCGAGCACACGACAGGAATGCCAAGCTCCTTTTCGATCGCGGGCGCGAGGCCGGTGAGCAGGCTGTTGGAGAGCGATACGACGTCGAACTTCCCTTCGCCGCGAATCCATTCGAGAAGCTTTTTCCATTCGCCCCACTGGCGGCCTTCGGTGCCGAGCAGCGAGCCCAGCGTCATCTCACCGAGGGATTTGGCGCTGGTCATGCCCATGCGCTTCGCGGCCATGCGCAGGCGGTCGGGCTTGTTGAGCCAGTTGTGGACGAATTTCGGCAGCTTGTGAAACCAGGTGAACTTCTGTTGCAAATACAACGAG
>JBKCXA010000772.1:0-2538 GCA_046316935.1 Prosthecobacter sp. | reverse complement strand
CAGGCGATGAAGGTGTCGCCAAAGTGCTCGGGGAAGGGCTGTTGCGGGTCAAAGTGCGGTCGCAGGTGCCAGTCGCCCTCCCAGTGGCCGAGGTAGAACTTTTTGCCGCTGCCGCTGTAAGTGCGCAGCAGATGCGCGGTGAGGTCAAACATCTCGCGATACTCCAAATCGCGCTCCGCAGGCTTGAAGGTGCCCGCGCTGCCGTGCGTGGTGAAGGGGTAGGCCCAGATGAAGAAATGCGTGAATGGCATGTCGAGCACCGCGCGATGCGTTGGGTCCTTCGCGGCGATCTCGGCGAGCGTTTGCAGCCCCAGCTCATTGTTGAGCACATTCGCCTTCGCCTTACCAAACGAGGCCTGCTTCGAAATCGAGAACTTCATGATGCCCGACCCCAGCTCCGCGATCAGCTTCGCACTCTCCAGCAACGGCTCCTCCGCCGTGAAATGATACCGCCCGCCGATGGCCTGCGTGCCGAGAAAGAGGTTCGGCGGCTCCGCGGCAAAAGCGGAGAGCAGAGGGCAAAGAGCGAAGAGAAGTAGGCGCATGAGAAACCGAAAATGCAGCTTGAACGTCTTTGACGCGGTCACGCCAGACGCAAATCGAGACGATCATCACCATTCAGATCAAGCACGCGGACGGTGGTACGGCCTACGGCGGTAACACCAACGATGCGGATGCCATTCCAAAGGAAGTGCTCAACCCAACTGTCTCTTCTGGGGTTAAACAGCGGTGTGATCGTGTCAGTCTCAGGATCGATGCCAGTGAGGTTTGCTCCTTTGTGCAGATTGCAGTCGATGCAGGCCAGACACAGATTCTCCAGCGCATCCGTGCCGCCGTGCTTGATGGGGCGAATGTGCTCGATGTGAAGGGCTGCCAACGGCGAATCATTCTGATGAAGCTGGCAATACTCGCAACGGTGCCCGGCCCGTTGTCTCACGAAATGCCGCACGGCCTCGGTCATGCCGCTGACTGGGCTTTGAACCGCTTTGCCTCGCGCATCATCAGGGCGATGAACTTGTTCGCCCGGACGTAGCCTTCATACTCGGCCCGTTCCTCTTCGGTAAGTTCGCCTTCCGTGCTTTTGCATGCCAGTTGGTCAATACGATCGCGCAAGGATCGATCTGGCGCAGCGGCCATGATCAAATCCTCTTTGCCGGGAAGAAGGAGTTGGAGCAGCGGCGAGACACCGCGCTGAAAGGCTGTCTGAGTGCTCATGAGATGAGTTTGGCACGCCGTGACTGCTCATGCAAGGGCCTGAAAGCAGCGAAAACCTCGGTGGTTTTGCTCACTTACCCTTCTCCAACCTCTTCCTCCATCGCGGCAGTTCCTTGCCGAGGAGTTCGGCGGGGCGGGTGCTGAAGAAGTCGTAGGCGACTTTGTTTTTGGCGGCCATTTCTTGGAAGGTTGAGTAAATAATGCCGTCCTGGGCACCGGCGAAGATGGGCTTGGCGGTTTGGAGGTCGTAGAAGCGGGCCCAGAGCACCTCGGTGGAGGCGGGGTCGGCGATGTAGTCGGTCTTGCCTTGGTCGTTCTTCGTTTTGCGCAGACCAGTGAGGCGGTGGGCGTCGAACCACTTCAGCGCCGGCTCGATGATGGTGACGACTTCGGGCGTGGTGGGGCCACTGCGCATGAGGAACTTCACGAGGTTCGCGGATTCGCCGCCGCTAAGTGAGGGCGGCTCTTTGGCGCGGGCTTTGACGGGCTCAAGCGTGAGCGGGTGATGCTGGGCGCACCAGACGGTGGGCTGGCCGTCGATGCGGACCTGCATGGCGGCGATGTTGGCGATGCCTTTGTCGAACGCGGCCTGCGCCCGCTGCTTCAGCGCAGCATCGGCGAAGGCGAAGTGGTTGTCGCCCTCGGCGAGGTCGTGGAGGACCTCGAGGATGTGAACCATGGCATCGTCATTGAGCGTGATGGCCTCGTGGTAGCCGCGCTCGACGGGGTAGTTTTGCGGCCAGCCGCCGTTCGGATACTGCGCGGCGAAAACGTAGTCGAGGCCCTTCATCAGCGCGGTCTTCACGTCGTCGCGCTTCGTGGCGGTGAAGACACCGGCGAGGAACTTGATGTGCTCGGTCGTGGTGCGGTTGTCAAAGGTGCCGCAGTAGTGCCAGGCGTCGCCTTTTTGCGAGGTCCAGTGCGTGCCGAGCTGGCGCGGGCCTTTCGTGTAATCGACGGCCTTTGACCAACCGCCGGTCGGTGTCTGGTAGCTAATGACGATGTCGGCGAGCTTCTGGTTCTCCGCGCTGGCAAACCACTCCGCAGGCGTGTCGCTGTCGTGCTCGAACTCCGCGCGATTGCCCGGCGCGGGCTTGGCCTCGGCTTTGCTGCGCTCTTCATAGATGATGTGTTTTTTATAGTTGGCAATGTGCTTAGTTTTGTCGATGTAGGCGGTCCATTCGGTGCGCTGGGCTTCAGGAAGCTTCGCGAGCAGCTCGTCGGTGAGCATCGTGAAGGGCTTTTCGGCGGCGAACAGGACCGAAGGGACCAAAAGGACGGAAAGGGCAAGAGAGAGGCGCATGGTTATAAAATGGCTAATGA
>JBKCXA010000771.1:0-2787 GCA_046316935.1 Prosthecobacter sp. | reverse complement strand
GCCGCGTCGAAGCCCAACATCATCTTCATCCTCTGCGATGACCTCGGCTACGGCGATGTGAAATGCCTCAATGCCGAAGGGAAAATCGCCACGCCGCACATGGACCGCCTCGCGGCGGAAGGCATGATCTTCACCGATGCGCACTCCGGCTCCAGCGTGTGCACGCCCACCCGCTACGGCGTGATGACCGGTCGCTATGCCTGGCGCACGAAGCTGCAAAGCGGCGTGCTCGGCGGCCTGAGTCCGCGTCTCATCGAGCAGGGACGCCTCACCGTGCCGGCCTTTTTGAAGCAAAACGGCTACTCCACGGCCTGCGTCGGCAAATGGCACCTCGGCATGGATTGGGTCAAAAATGGCGAGGTGAGCGAACTGAACATCGAGAAGCCGGAGCAGGTGAAAAACGTCGATTACACCCAGCCGATCACGAACGGACCTACTGCAGTCGGCTTTGACAGCTACTTCGGCATCAGTGCCTCGCTCGACATGGTGCCCTACTGCTTCATCGAGAACGACCGCGTGGCCGCGAACCCCACCGAGACGATGAAGATCCCAATGAATGGCTCCAAGGGTGGTTTCACTCGTGAAGGCCCCGGCAGCCCCGGCTTCCGTGGCGAGGATGTGCTGCCCGCCTTCACCCAGCGGGCGCTGAAAATCATCGGCGAAAAGGCCGCCGATGCGAAGAACGGCAAGCCCTTCTTCCTCTACATGCCGCTGAATTCTCCGCACACGCCCATCGTGCCGAGCGAGAAGTGGCTCGGCAAAAGCGGCCTGAGCATGTATGCCGACTTTGTCATGGAGACGGACGACGCCATCGGCCAGATCATGACCGCCACGGAGAAAAACGGCATCGCCCAGGACACGCTCATCATCGTCACCAGTGACAACGGCTGCTCTCCCAGCGCCGACTTCCCGCTGCATCTCTCGAAAGGCCACAATCCCAGCTACAACCTGCGCGGCCACAAAGCGGACATCTACGATGGCGGCCACCGCGTGCCCTTCATCGTGCGCTGGCCTGCGCAGGTCAAAGGCGGTCAAAAAACAGCACAGATCACCTGCCTCACCGATTTGATGGCCACCGCCGCCGACATCCTCGGTCAAAAGCTTCCCGACAACGCCGCCGAAGACAGCTTCAGCTTCCTCCCCGCTCTCACCGGCCAGAAAAGCGAGGCCTCACGTTCCAACATCGTGCATCACAGCATCAATGGCTCCTTCGCCATCCGTGAGGGCAGCCTCAAACTCGAACTCTGCGCCGATTCCGGCGGCTGGAGCGATCCCCGTCCCGGCCAAGCCCCCCAAGGCAGCCCCGCCAGCCAGCTTTACGACCTCAGCAGCGACATCGCCGAGAAGAACAACCTCCTCGCCGCTAAGCCCGAGGCCGCCGCGAAGCTCCAAGCTCTACTTGAGAAGCAGATCGCCGAAGGCCGCAGCACGCCGGGCGCTGCACAAAAGAACGCCGTCGAGGTCGTCGTGCGCAAACCGGTGCCCGCTGCGAAGCCGAAAAAGGCGAAGAAGTGAGACCGCATTCGACACGGAGGTTGGAGTCCAGGCTTTAGCCGATCAGACCGGTCTGGAATGCTCGTGTCGGCTGAAGCCTGGACTCCAACTCCCGAGTTCGTTCGCCCCTCAAAAATTCGACATTCCACATTCGACATTCCGCATTCTTTCTCCTTCTTCCGGGCCTCCATTCAACCACCACACGTCATGCCACGTCCCGTCACTCTCTTCACCGGCCAGTGGGCCGATCTTTCCTTCGACACCATGCTCCAAAAGGGCAAAAGCTTTGGCTATGATGGCCTGGAGCTCGCCTGCTGGGGTGACCACTTTGAAGTCGAAAAGGCCGACCAGGCCTACTGCGATGCCAAACGCGCCAAACTGAAAGCCGCCGGCATGCAGTGCCACGCCATCTCCACCCATCTCGTCGGCCAGGCGGTGTGCGACAACATCGATCCGCGTCACAAGCAGATCCTCCCCGGCCACATCTACGGCGATGGCAATCCGGAAGGCGTCCGCCAGCGTGCCGCCGAGGAGCTCATCAAGACCGCCCATGCCGCGAAGCGCTTCGGTGTCAGCGTCGTGAACGGCTTCACCGGCAGCAGCATCTGGCACCTCGTCTATTCCTTCCCGCCGAACCTCCCCGGCCAAATCGACGCCGGTTACGCCGACTTCGCCAAGCGCTTCAAGCCCATCCTCGACGAGTATCAGAAACTCGGCATCCGCTACGCCCTCGAAGTGCATCCCACCGAGATCGCCTTCGACATCGCCAGCGCCGAGCGTGCCCTCCAGGCCCTCGATTACCACCCCGCCTTCGGCTTCAACTACGACCCCAGCCACTTCGGCTACCAGGGCGTCGATTATGTGAAGTTCATCTACCAGTTCAAAGACCGCATCTTCCACGTTCACATGAAGGATGTGGCCTGGGGCATCGGTGATGGCACCGCAGGCGTCTTCGGCGGCCACGTCGATTTCCACAAGCCAAGCCGCTACTGGGACTTCAAGTCCGTCGGCCGTGGCAACATCAACTTCGAGCGCATCATCCGCGCCCTGAACGACATCGAGTACGGCGGCCCGCTCTCCGTCGAGTGGGAAGACGGTGCTATGGATCGCGAATTCGGAGCCACCGAGTCCGCCGCCTTCTGCAAGAAGATCGACTTCCCGCCCTCGAAGATCATCTTCGACGCGCAGTTCGCCGAGAACAGCAAGAAGTGAACTTCTGAAAAGACGACGCCCGCCGCGCGATGAGCGCTGCGGGCGTTGTTTTGGGTTTCAGAGCACTTCCATCAACTGATC
>JBKCXA010000770.1:0-2348 GCA_046316935.1 Prosthecobacter sp. | reverse complement strand
ATCCTGCATTTGGTCACGAAGGCCTCGGCTGACGTTCCCGTGCTCTGGATCGATCACGGCACCAATTTGCCCGAAACCTACCGTTTTGCCGAAAAGTGCCGCGCTCAGCTCACGCTGAATTTGAAGCCCTACCTGCCGCTCATGACCGCCGCCCACTGGCTGGCGCTGAATGGCGGCCAGGTGCCGATGCCGGACGAAGTGGAGCGCGTGGAGTCCTTCAGCCGCATCATGAAGCTGGAGCCCTTCGAGCGTGGCATGCGTGAACTGGCCCCGAAAGTGTGGATCACCGCGTTGCGTCGCGAACAGAACCCGCAGCGTGCCGCCACGCTCGCCCCCTTCATGTGGGACGCGAAGTTCAACTGCCTCAAAGTGAACCCCATCCTCGACTGGACGCCCGTCGAAATGGACGCCCACCTGCTCGAGCACGCGCTGCCGAACGAGCGCACTTACTACGATCCTGCCAAAGGCGATGAAAAACACGAGTGCGGCCTGCACGCGAAGCTCGTCACCGACAAAGCGTAACTCGACATGTTTGACTTCCTCACGCCTGAATTCGGACTCTTTGTCGCGGCGGGTTTTATCGCCCAGCTCATCGACGGAGCGCTTGGCATGGCCTACGGCGTCAGTGCGTCTTCACTGCTGATGGCCTTTGGGGTGCCTCCTGCGGCGACGAGTGCCACGGTGCATGCCGCGGAATGCTTCACGACCGGCGCCTCGGCCATCTCGCATCACGCGTTTGGCAATGTGGACCGCTATTTGTTCCGCAAGCTGCTCATTCCTGCTGTGATCGGCGCAGTGATCGGTGCGTACATTCTTTCCTCCGTCGATGGCAAGGCCTTCAAGCCCTACATCTCGGGCTATTTGCTCGTCATGGGCGTGCTCATCATCGCCAAAGCCTTTCGTCAGGTGCCTCCGCGCAATGTCACGACGCATCTCACCCCGCTGGGTTTCTTTGGTGCGCTGGTCGATGCGATGTGTGGCGGCGGATGGGGGCCGATCGTCGCCTCGAATCTCATCCTTCGTGGCAATGATTCGCGCATCACCATCGGCAGCGTGAATGCCGTTGAGTTTTTCGTCACCTTCTCGGCCAGCATCACTTTCCTGATCTTCCTCGGCATCACGCACTGGAACATCATCCTCGCCCTCGCCATCGGCGGCGTCATCGCTGCGCCTCTGGCCGCCTGGGCCGCCCGGCACATCCCGCACAAGCCCTTCATGGTGCTCGTCGGTGTGCTCATCATCACCGTCAACGGCCTCCGCCTTCTCAAAGTCATCTAACCTCTGACTTCTCACCTCTCACGTCTGCCTCTCCGCTCATGTCATCCATCACGCATCTTCAATTCCTCGAAAGCGAGGCTATCTACATCCTCCGTGAGACCGCCGCGCAGTTTGAAAAGCCCGCGTTGCTCTTCTCCGGCGGCAAAGACTCGATCGTGATGGCCTGGCTCGCTCGGAAGGCGTTTTATCCCTCCCGTTTGCCCTTCAAGCTCCTTCATGTCGATACCGGCCACAACTTCCCCGAGGCCATGACCTACCGCGACTGGTTCGTGCAGGAAATCGGCGCGGAACTCGTCGTCGGCAGCGTGCAGAAGTCCATCGACGACGGCCGCGTGCAGGAAGAAAAAGGCCACAACGCCTCGCGCAACAAGCTGCAAACTGTCACGCTGCTCGACACCATCGAGGAGCATCAATTCGACGCCTGCCTCGGCGGCGGTCGTCGCGATGAAGAGAAGGCCCGCGCGAAAGAGCGCTTCTTTTCGCATCGCAACGAGTTCGGACAGTGGGACCCGAAGAACCAGCGCCCCGAGCTCTGGAACATCTTCAACGGCCGCAAACACTTCGGCGAGCACTTCCGCGTCTTCCCGCTCAGCAACTGGACCGAGATGGACATCTGGCAGTACATTCGTCAGGAAAACATCCCGCTCCCCAGCCTCTACTTCAGCCACAAACGCCAGATCATCGAGCGTCACGGCCAGCTCCTCGCCGTCGGCCTCAATGATGAACGCGGCAATCCGATCATCCCCCTGCTCGACGAGGAAAAACCCCGCGTGAAGGAGATGGTCATCCGCTTCCGCACCGTCGGCGATGCCTCATGCACCGGTGCCGTCGAATCCACCGCCAGCACCATCGACGAAATCGTCGCCGAGGTCGCCGCCGCCCGCCAGACCGAACGCGGCACCCGCGCCGACGACAAGCGCAGCGAGACCGCCATGGAGGACCGTAAAAAAGAGGGCTATTTTTGATTTTTACCGCTCATGACCGTCGTCCTGGACACCAACGTGATTTTCAGCGCCATTGCGTCTCCGCATGGTGCGTCATTCGCGATTGTTTCGTCCCTGCCGTCGAAA
>JBKCXA010000769.1:0-2956 GCA_046316935.1 Prosthecobacter sp. | reverse complement strand
GAGCACCGCGTCAGCCGGTGCGGAGCGGAGCGCTGTGATCGGGAGGGACAAGAACAAGGCAACTGAAGTGAGCAAAGAGCGTGTTTTCATCATGGTGAGTTGGAACTGGCGGCGGGTCGAATGTGATTGGTTAGCGCTCATCGCAAAAAGTCGTTCATTGGCGTTCGAGTTTCATCAGCCGCTCAATCGCCTGCGCGACTGCCTCGCGATGGGTTTCGATGGGCGTTGGATCGCTGGTGTAGCGGCGGAGGGATTCGCTGATGGCTGGAGGCACGGCGAGAAGGGCCTCGAAGTCTTTGGCTTCGGTGGGAGCGAGTTTTGCTTCGGCGAGGAGATCGCGGAGGAGGACGAGGTAGTCGTAGTCTTCGATGCCATCGCGAGTCATTTCGAGGCGCAGAGTGTCCACCGGTGGTGCAGAGACGAAGGCTTTGTCATTCGGGGTGAAGCAGGCTTCTGGCGGATAGAAGTAGCGCCCATCTCCGGCCTTGAAGGGCACGCGCTGGCCTTTTTTGACTCCGCCTGCCCGCGGTGCGATCCAGCTCATGCTATCGAGATACGGATTCTGCAGGCCATCGGGATACGCAGCAGCGCTGGTCCAGTAATTGGTCTGCCACATGAGGAAGCCGGTCGCCTTGGTCTGCCAGGCCTGCCACATCAGCACTCGCATGTCTGTGGCGGGACGATCAATGAAGTTGGCAGCAAAAGGTGCCACGGGACCGCAGCAGGTGTAGAGCGTGTAGGTGTCGCCTGCGGCGATGCGTTCATCAGCGAAGGCTTGTGAGTGAACGCCGGTGTTGCAGCACCAGAAGTCTTGCAGGCCTGCGAGCGGCTTCATCATGGGGCTGTTGCCGGGGATCATGCAGCGCAGTCCGGGCAGGTGCTTTTTGATGAACTCGAGCTGTGTTTTCACAAACGGCACATCCTCCTCATGCGGCTCGTCATAGGGATAGGCCACGGCCTTGTCCCACCAGCCTTTGGCCTTGAGATGAGCGCTAACTTGCCCACACCAGTCGGCAAAGATGGCCTCGTGCTCCGGCGTGCCCACGGCGTGACCGAGCAGGCCGCCCTCCCGGCGCGAGTGGTAATCGCCACTACCGAGTCCGGGAATGCGCAGCACGAAGGTATTGAAGGGATGCAGGTCAAAGGCGCGCTGCATGGCGGCATCCCATTCGTCCCAGTTGAACTGCGCGGGCTGGAACGTGCCCAGCGATTCCATGTCACCGCCGCCGAACAGTTCGCGGTCATTGGAGGTGGTCTTGATCGAAACATCGTCGAGCCAGAGCTTGCCTGTCCGCTCGCCTTTATCGCTATACGCGCAGCCTTGGAAACGGAGGCTCACGGCGGCGGCTTTGGCGGGCAGATCCTTCAGAAGATACTGGAACCTGCGCCACTCCGTGCTCGCAGGCAGAGCGATAAAGCGGTTCATGCCAGCGAGGTGCGAGCCTTTGGCATCTTGGAACACGGCAAACGCCGTTGCGCCCTCTGTGGAGGATTCCGTGCGATACCAGAGCGAGAGATTCAAAGCAGAGCCTTCTGCAATTGCGATGGCTTCCGTCCGTGCCTGCGGGTTGGCTTTCGTTTCCGTATCTTCCGTCAGCAAACATCGCTGACCGCTGTGGCATTGCGCGGCATCCGTGATGAGTTTCACGTCTTTGCCCCAAACATCGACGAGCTGTCCCGGCCATTTGAAGGTCAATGGCGTGAACATGGCCGGATCATACGGACTGATGCGATGCCGCCCAAAGCTGCGCAGATAACTCTCCGCCAACTGAGCCTTCTGTTCGTTCGTGGTGGCGCGATGATAAGCGGTCAAACGACCTGGCTCGATGCCAAACAAGGTGCGGAAGCTGGTGGCTTCCGGCAGGGCGAAGCCACGCACGCGCACCTCCAGTGGCACCTCTCTCTGCCAGCCCGTGGCTTTGAGCATGAGCCTGCCGCGATACAGCCCCGGCTGCGCATCTGCGGGAGCGGTGATGCGCACCCAGAGCGGTTGATTGCTGCCTGCGGGCAAATCCAGCGGACCATGAATCGGCGGCAAAGGATCGGGCCATGAGCCGATGGCACCGAGTTCATCTGAGGCGAGCCGCACATCCACATAACCCACACGCAGCACCTCGATGGCACTCGCGGGCAGCACGGACCCATCGTCCGCACGCAGCGCTTCCGTTTCGATGCGGAGTTGCTTCAAAGGCTGCGCCGGGCTGAGCACCACTTGCGCGGCCTCCACCTCGCGGCAGGCCATGTTCATGCTCACCGCCTTGCCTTGCCGGGTAGGGAGATTGCGATGCTGGCCGATCTTCCATCCACTGGTAGCCCACCACAGGCCCACCTGATCATCGCTGCCGAGCAAGGTTTCGCCGTAGTGATTGCTGTCCAGTTGCGTGCTCGTGAAGCGCCTGCCGAAGCTCGTCTTCCAGGGCTCGCCCAGCGAAAACACCAGAGCATGAGTGCCGCTGCGCTGAAGCGTGAATGGCACCAATACCTCGCGTGTCTCACCCGCTGCCAAGGCCATCTTGGGTGCCGTGAAAGTCTCCGCTTCAAAGCCCTTTGTCGTCAGACGCACCTGCGGTTTCACAGTGGCGACGTTGGTTCCTTTGTTCTGCAACTTCACACGGAAGCTATGAGCGCCCTCGCCGTTGCTCAGTGGCGTGGCCATGAGTTGTTCATCATGTCCTTCCACACTCGTGGCCGAAGTGCTGCCCACCATAAGATCGGCCGTGGAATGGTCGAGCGCGGCACGCAGATGATAGCGCGGCACCTGAATCGCTGGTGCACTGCCTTTGCCCGCCTCGGACCTCACGCGCACCCATAGCTCGCGAGCGGGCAGCAGTTCCTTCGGCACCGCGATCTCCTGGCCCACGCGGTAATTGCGGTCTCCGCTATCCTAGAGCACAGCGCATTCCCGAAAATGACGCCGCTCCATCGAGACCACGACACTCTCGTACTACGACTTCTC
>JBKCXA010000768.1:0-3657 GCA_046316935.1 Prosthecobacter sp. | reverse complement strand
CACGCCCCGGTGAATCCCTCTCCCACCCCGCAGGCCGCCAGCCCTCGTGAACTCACCAGCGCCTCCCCCGCCCTCGCCGCTGCTTAATCATTCGTCATTCGTCATTCGTCATTCGTCATTCGTCATTCGTCATTCGTCATTCGTCATGCTTTCCCCCCTCCTCCAAATTTCCGGCGTGCAGTCCGCTTTCATCACAGATGACAGCGGTCATCTATTGACGGCCACGGGAAAAGACCTTCCCCCTCCGGCTGGCGTTCTCGTGCTCGCCCACGCCACCATCAGCGCCGCCTCCGAGTTTGGCCGCCGCAGCGGCTCGGGCGATTGCATCGAGCTTGTCCAGCACCACGAAGGCGGCCTCGTCCTGCTTCGCGGACTGCCGCGGCGCCAGGCTCTCGTCGTCCGCTGCGAGCCTGAAACTGACATGCAACTCGTCCGCCATGTCGCCGCAGGGCTTCAAGCTGTCACCACCACACCGCCTGCCCATCGGGCCTCCGTGTCCGCTTCGCTCGACCTTGCGGATGCCCTCCATGCCATGCCCGCCTGGTGATTTTTCGCTCCGGCCAGAATCATAACAAAGATTTACAACCTTCGTCTTCCGGCCTAGAACTTGCTTATTCACAGTTGTTTCCCGACGCCATGATTGACCTTAGCACCACCACCGGACCGCTGGAGCTCGTCTCCAAAGGCGGACCGCTCGTGTGGCTGCTCCTTGGCTGCCTCTGCCTCTCCGGGGCCATTTTCCTGGAGCGCATGGCCTACTTTCACCGCGCCAGCATGAACATTGGCGAGTTCCTCGCCGGTCTCGCCACCCTCATCAGCCGCCGGAACTTCGCCGAGGCCCTCCAGGAATGCGTCGCCACCCGCGTGCCCGCCGGACGCGTCATTCACGCCGCCCTTCTCCGCCATCACGCCCCTCGGGAGCAGCTCAAGGAAATCGTCCAGGAGGCGGGCCAGCTGGAAGTTCCCCGTCTGGAGCGCTTTTTGAGCCTGCTAAATGCCATCGCCCACATCGGACCACTCATCGGACTGCTCGGCACCCTGATCGGCCTGCTCGATGCCTTCACCCGCATCTCCTCCTCCAATGGCCTCACCACCCCGGCCGATGTCGCCCAGGGCGTATACCAAAGCCTCATCACCGCCGCCCTCGGCCTCGTCGTCGCCATTCCGGCCTACCTTGGCTATGCCTTCCTCAGCGCCCGTGCCCGGGCTCTGATGCACGACCTCGAGCGGGCAGGCATCGAAATCGTCAACCTCATCGAGGACAGCAAGAGCACCTCGAACATCGTCGAATTCCATCAGGTCAACGAAGCTCCAGGCATCGTCCCAATGACCAAAACCCGCACCCGCGGCCTGAAAAACTGATCTGCAAGGCAAAGAACCAGGCTCGCCGGATCATTCCAGCCCTTCACAAAAGACATGAGGGCCGGGAGGAGGGAAAAAGCATCGCATGAAAGCCCGGCGCACATGCCGCATCACGCGGAATGCATGCGCACGCAGCACCTCG
Source organism: Prosthecobacter sp. (assembly GCA_046316935.1). Taxonomy (GTDB): domain Bacteria; phylum Verrucomicrobiota; class Verrucomicrobiia; order Verrucomicrobiales; family Verrucomicrobiaceae; genus Prosthecobacter. Next base: position 2,153 of record JBKCXA010000768.1, on the reverse strand, counting down.
GGATGGAAGGTCTCCAGATCGAGCGTGTGAGAGAGCTGCGGGCACCACTCCGCCTTGTAACGGCAGTCGCCGGTGAGCGTGTCGTAGGTATGCAAACCGCGGGCGATGGCCGTTTCGATGCTCCAGTGGACGGCGAGATTGCCGATGGAGAGATGCTTCAAAGCCGGGTCCCAACCCTGTTGGAAAAGGCTGAAGCGCCCCCCTTCCACCAGACCATAGGTGGCGGCCACCACCTGGCCGCCGGCCTTCAGGAAGCTGAGCATGGCCCGGCCAGTCTCCAGCCAATCCAAAGCCATCGAGCGATGAAACGGCCAGGTGTCCTTACGCACAAAATTACTCACGCCATCCGGCCAGTGCAGGCGGTGAAGCCTTGCCAGATGGTCAAAGGCCTCGTCGTGAGGCAGATCCACGCCGGAGATGCCGCGAGAGCCCTCGTGCTTGTCGAGAAAGGTGCTCCAGCGGTTCCGCAAGTTACGCCGCCAGCGGGAGGAGCGGGGCGCTTCGAGCGTTTTCATATCTGCTGGAAGCGGCGTGAAGCGGCAGGGCTGCACATCGGCCACATCGGCATTCGTCCCGGCTCGGTCGAGTGCCTCGCGGTAGTGTGGGAGATTCGGCGAGTCCGATGGCACCGCAGGCAGCCACACGGCCTGCCATTCGGCTTGAAGAAGGTCGATGAAGCGCAGCAGCGGCGGAGCCATTTCGGCCTCGCGTCCGGCCGGAATGATGAGGTCCATGCGCTCGCCGAGCACCCAGCCCATGCCACCGAGCCAAGTCAAATGCCTCAGCCAGCACCGCACCGGCCGGTGACCGATCGTGAGCACGCACGGGGCGATGGCGAGCGGGCTGCCACTGGTATCCCGCAGCACACCGATGGCCAGGGACTTGCCACGGCCAAAATCCGCCCACCAGCGGCGCACCCAGTCCCAGCGCAAAAAGGGTGTCGAGAGCGCCATCTGGTCCACGAGGCCGTCCCAGACTGGCTGCAACGCGGCAAAACCAGCCTCGTCACGCACCACATCGAGCCCCCAGCCCGCCTCGGCGGCCTGCGCCGTCGCCGAGGGACGCGGTGCGACCACGGCGCGAGGCTGGCTGGATCGTTCGAGGACCAGCCCGGCATCGAAAATGGGCAAAACAGAGGTCAAAAGCAGATGAGCAGGGTTGAGCGGGTAATTTACCTTCCTTAAACGCCTCCCCGCAAGTCGAGTTATAGATTTTATAGTCGGTGGATTGGATCAATTTCATCCACCCTCCATCTTCCGCGTGACTCCGGCGCTCCTGCGCCCATGCATCCGCCCATGTCCATCACCACCCGCAAAGGCGACGACGGCTCCACCGACCTCCTCTTCGGCGTCCGCGCCGCGAAATCCCATCCTCGTATCCATGCCTTGGGGGCGGTCGATGAGCTGAACGCCGCCCTCGGCCCGCTGCGCATCTCCGCCACGAAGGCAGAAACCCGCGACTTGATCCCCCAGGTGCAGCGCTGGCTCATCAGCCTCATGGGCGAACTGGCCACCCCGCCCGGCCTGGAGGACAAATATGCCGCCACGCACAAAGACCTCATCTCCGGCGAGCAGGTGGGCTTTCTCGACACCCTCGCCGCCAAGCTGGAAGCCTCCGGTGCCTTGCAATTCAAAGGCTGGGCCCTCCCCGGCGAGGCCGGAGTCATGAGTGGAGCCTTCGCCGACCTCGCCCGCGTGGCCTGTCGCCGGGCCGAGCGCAGCGTGATCGACCTCGTTGACACCCCCCAAGACGTGCCGAATCGCGAAGTCGCCCGCTTTTTGAACCGGCTGTCCGATGTCCTGTGGCTCATCGCCCGCTGGGAGGAGCGGCAAGAAGCCTGAAACAGGCTCTTCAACGTTTCCGAACCTACCTTTGGCTTGCCGAGTGAATGGGAGGCCCGTAGCGTACACGCTTTCACTCGTTTCCGACCTCTCATGCTCATCCAATCGAAAGCCTTTGCCCGTGCCGGCCTCGTGGGAAATCCCTCAGACGGCTACTTCGGCAAGACGATCTCCTTCATCATCCGCAATTTTCATGCGGAGGTGACTCTGTATGAGACGCCCGAGCTGCGCATCGAGCCTGCGGAGCGTGACCTGAGCGTTTTTGGCAGCATTGATGAACTCGTCCGCAGCGTGCGGCAGTTCGGCTACTAC
>JBKCXA010000767.1:0-2494 GCA_046316935.1 Prosthecobacter sp. | reverse complement strand
AGGTGATGGGACCGTTCGAGACGGAATCCCGCGCGCCCCTCGGGGCGGAGAAAAAGGACATCAACGGCTACCTGAAGGACTTTCCGGGCCGCGTGCCGGATGTCTCGCTCGATGTGCTGCCGGCCGCCGCACGCGTGCCGGGCTCGTGGCCAGGGCGGATGGAGGTGGTCTCGCACAATGCCACTGCCTCGGCGGAGTCCGTGCTGCGTAGCGCGGGCTTCGGTCAGGATGAGATCGACAGCCCGAGCCTGCCGCCTGAGAAGCGCCTGGAAACGATGCTGAACGGCACCAAGAGCGCGGAGGCACTTTTCCAACGCACGATCAACACGGACGATCATGTGGCGCGGGCGCTTTTGGAGGAGCTGGAGCGCCGCTCCCGCGCCCTGCCGTGGCAGGAGAAGTATTGGAAAGGCGAGGCAAGCCTCAAAACAAGCGGTCGCGTGGCGATCATCTCGGAAATGGACACGCCGTATGGCCGCGAGTTGCCGCTGATGTATCGCGAAGAGGCGCGGCGGCGTCTTGATGATGCCAGCCAAAAGGCCGGCAAGGATTGGAAGAGTCTCGGTGTGACCTCGGTGGGTGTCTCTGATCAGTCGATCGTGTGGTTTCCCTACTTTCGCGGGCTGGATGGGCGTGTGTCGCTGGCGGCGAAGGCGCAGTCGAAACCCGGTGGTGACGCGAAGAAGGGCGGCATGAATGATTACCTGCCCGATGAGGAGCCGGTGGGTGCCAATCAAAGCGACAGCCTGCGTCGTCTCGCGGCGCAAATCGAAGAGATGCACAGTCAGCTCCGCAAAGAAGGCGGTGAGGGCATCGTGGCCATCGGCGTGCTGGGGAGCGACATCTTTGACAAGCTCATGATCCTCCGCGCCCTGCGGCCGAGATTGCCGCAATCGCTGTTTTTCACGAACAACCTCGATGCCTGGCTCTGGCACAAAGAGGAGATTCCCGGCACGCAAAACCTCATCGTGGGCTCGCCGTATGGCCTGAGCCTCGCGGCGGAGTTTCAGCGCGGCATTCCACCCTTCCGCGACAGCTACCAGACCTCCGCGTATGCAGGCACGATGGCGGCGCTGGGCATGATTCCGAGATCCGTGTTTCGTCCCGAATCGGCGCTGCGGGATGTGCGGCTGTATGAAATCGGCTCCGGCGGGCCGCACGAGCTTTCCCTGCCCTCCACCGGCTCCTCGCTGCATGCCCCGCGACCGGATGAAAAGGAATGGTGGGACGCCGCGGGCCGTTCCGGCGTCGGCAAGATGCTCGTGGGACTGCTCATCGCGGGCATTTTGATCTGGATCATCGTCGTCGTGTATGGCGAGCGTGCGCCAAAGTCCGAATGGCCGCTGCGCGAGGTCTGGCAGGCGTTTTTGAAGCTGCCGGGCTCGACCGGCCTCGTGATGCTGGTGGGCATTCCCGGCTCGATCTGGTTCTGCTACCGCCTGTGGGGACCGGACCGCTTCGAGGGCGAGCCTTACGCATGGTGGAGCGGCATCAGCGTGTGGCCCACGGAGAGCGTGCGCATGGTGGCGGTGCTGCTGGGGCTGCACTTCGTGTGGAAATCCGTCATGATCCTGCGCGAAAGCCGCAAGCACATCGAGGAGCGATACTTCAAAACCTGGAAGAACGAGAGCGATGCCGCGCCGACCGCCTCCAGCCATGAAAAGGGAGCACTGGCCCGCTTTGTGAACCTCTTCGTCTGGCGCACGGAGGAGACGGACCCGCACACGCTTTGGAACGAGTATGCACGCCGCAGCCAGCCCACGGTGCGCCTTGCCCGCTCGCTGGTCTTTCTCGCCGGGCTGCTCATCACCGGCTCGCACATCGTCTCGATCATCGGCGGCGATACCGCACCGGTGCGCGGCCCCACGGCCCAAGTGGATGCCATCATGGATGCGATGTCCTTCTTCACGCTGATGCTGATCACCGCCTATGTGCTCGATGCCACCTGGCTGGGCCGCAGCGTGGCGCAGCGCTTTGCCAAAGCCGGTGCCAAGTGGGGCAAGGCCCGCGAGGCTCTCGCCGGTCGTGGCCTTCATGACGACATCATCGACCGCTACCTCGACCTCCGCGTGGTGGGCAGGCTCACGGGCGATATGATGCGCCTGGCCTTCTTCCCCTTCTATGTGCTCGGCCTCATGATTTTCTGCCGCATCGGCCGTTTCGACAACTGGCCCTGGCCTCCCGGTCTGCTGATTGTGTAATCCGCTGTGGCTTTCCTCATCGTTTTCTTCTGCGGCCTCGTCCGGCGGCAGGCGGAGGCGGTGCGACGCGAGGCCCTGAAAGCCCTCCGCATGCGCGAAGATGCCGGCGATGCCATCATCGCAGGCAAAGGCAGTGACAACAAACTCGCCGCTATGCGCAGCGAGGTCGAAAACCTGCGCGAAGGCGCTCTAGCGCCCTTCGCCGAGCAACCGGCGATGAAGTCCGTGTTTTGGATGCTCGGTGCCATCGGCGCAGGCGGCCTGTGGCAGTATGTGACGGCGCTGATGAGGTA
>JBKCXA010000766.1:0-4653 GCA_046316935.1 Prosthecobacter sp. | reverse complement strand
ACCCCGGTGCCTTCCAGCTTTTCCGACGAGATGCCATTTTTGTCCGGCCCGCGCCACACCGGCCAGTCAGCAGCAGAGACAGCGGAGGCAACAACAGCGAAAAGAAGAAGGGTGGTTTTCATGACGAGGGACATTGGAGCGTGATTGAGCGGCTCTTCAATCAGGGAAACACCGTGTTTGAAGTCACCAGTTTTTGATCCACTTCGCTCCGATCGCAGGATCGGCCTCGGTGTCCTTTGAGGTGGCTCGGAGGTGGGTTTCGTCATCGCCATAGGACCAGAGGTCGTAGGTGCTGTTGATCGTGTTTTTCTTTTCGGGATCGGCTTTGAGGTATTGGAAGGGGCGACCGAAGCCATCGACGATGAGGTAGTGGTCGCCGATTTTCCGCCACATGATGAAGGGTAGGTCTTTAAACATGAATTGATTGAGTTCTGCATCTTCCCAAGTGCCGTTGGATGAAGTGGCGTCTTCGCCAGCAGCACCTTTGATGGCATCGCTGCCATCTCCAGTGAGAGCTTGGTAAAGACATCTGGCGGCTCCGATGCGATAAACTTTGCCTGGCATCACTTCGGCGGTCTCGTCGGGGTCTACAGGCTCGGGGAATTCGCCATAGCGGTCAAAATAGCGATCCAGAGTGGCGGTGATGGCGTTGAGCGTCGCTTCGGTTGTGCGTCGTTTGCTTGAGCGTGGGTGACTTATGGTTGAGTCGGAAAGCATCAAAGCCGCGAGCAACGTGATGATCGCCAGGACGATCACGGTTTGAACCAGCGTTAAGCCGGGTGCCCGACGGTTGCGGATGCGAGCTTTCATTGACTGAGAATACCAAATATTGCTTTGAGCGGACAAGAGCCATTTCGAGGGCCGCTTGCACCCCGCCTCGCTCGCGGCTAGTTCGGCGGATGCGCATTCTCATCACCGCCGGCCCGACGCGGGAGGCTCTCGATCCGGTCAGGTATCTCACGAACCGGTCTTCGGGAAAGATGGGCTATGCGCTGGCGGAGGCGGCGGTGGAGGCGGGGCATGAGGTGGTGCTGGTTTCGGGACCGGTGAGCCTGGCGAAACCTGCGGGCGTGGAGGTGATCGCGGTGGAATCGGCGCGGGAGATGTTTGAGGCGGTGCAGAAGAGTATCGCCGGATGTGACGCGGCCATTTTCGCGGCGGCGGTGGCCGATTATCGGCCGGTGAGTGTTTCGGAGCAGAAGATCAAGAAGACCGGCGAGAGGCTGGTTTTGGAGCTGGAGCGCACGGAGGACATTCTGGGCTCGGCGAGGTCGGTTTTTGGGTTTCGCGGGGTTTTGGCGGGTTTTGCGGCGGAGTCGGAAAAGCTCGTCGAGCACGCCCGCGAGAAGCTGGAGCGCAAAGGCTGCGATGTGATCATCGCGAACGACATCACGCAGCCGGGCATCGGGTTTGACAGTGCGGAAAACGCCGTCACCCTCTGCCTCCCCGGCGGCCGGACGAAAAGCCTGCCCCGGCAGCCCAAAACCCAGCTCGCGCGTGCTTTGCTCGCCGAGATTTTGACCCTGAAGACCTCGTGAACGACCTCCCAGCCCTCCTCGCCACCGCCACTGAAGCCGCGCATGCCGCGGGTGAACTCATCCAGAGCAACTTCGGCTCCGAACTGACCGTGAACGAGATGCAGCGGCATGACATCAAGCTGGAGCTGGATGTGCGCAGCCAGAAGCTGATCACGGAGATGATCCTGGCGAAGTTCCCCGAGCACGCGATCCTCGGTGAGGAAGGTGGCGACACCGGCGGCGACGGACCCATCGAGTGGATCGTCGATCCCATCGACGGCACGGTGAACTACTTCTTTGGCATCCCGCACTTCTGCGTGTCCATCGCCGCCCGGGAGCGCGACACAAAGAAGCTGCTGATCGGCGTGATCTTTGACCCGATGCAGAAGGAAACCTTCTCGGTGATGGCCGGTGGCACGACGCTGCTCAATGGCAAGCCGGTGAAATGCAGCGACCGTGCGGAGATGCGCGAGGCCGTGGTGACGGTGGGCTTTTCGAAGAGCAAGGAGGCGCTCGACCTCGGCTTTGAACGCTACAAACGCATCGCCTACGAGGTGCGCAAGACGCGCATGCTGGGCAGCGCTGCGCTGGCGATGGCCTACATCGCCTGCGGGCGTCTTGATGCGTATGTGGAGGAGCAAATCAGCCTGTGGGACATCGCCGCGGGACAGCTCATGGTGGAATGCGGCGGTGGCAAGGTGATGACCAAGCCGAGCACGACGAAGCCGGGGACGATGTTTATTTGCGCCACGAACGGGAAGCTCGGGATTGAGAGCTATCTGTGAGTTGGAGAGGTCAAGAGGGTCAAGGTTGGTCAAGGCTTGACCAACCTTGACCAGGCCTTGACGGCGAAGCCTTGTCCTACTCCTCGAACACAAAACCGCCGCGTGATTGCATGACGATTTCGATGCCAATTTTGCGGTAGGCTTCGCGGAGATCAGATTCGAGCTTGGCTACTTTGCGTCCGGCGAGGAGGTGGGTGCGGATGGCATCGTCCGTGGGGGTGCCATTTTCGATGTCGCGCAGCCAGGCAATGACATTGGAGGCTTTTTTGTCGCCATCGAGATGGTAGAGGAAATAGGTGAGGAGGAGGGCGGAGGTGTAGTTTTGACCGGCGCCTTCGCCAGCAAGAGCGGCACCCCATTCCTGATGATGGATGGCGAGCAATTCAGGGAGGGAGATCATGGGATAGTGGACCGTACTGCCCCGGACGATGGCTCCACGATTGCGCAGGGCGAGTTTGAGGCGGACTTCCATGCCTGAGAGGAAGAAGCGGCCGTGGACGAAGTCGGCGATGCCGGTGTATTCGGCGGCTCCTTCAGCATACCACACCGGCAGGCGCGGCAGCCAGCGACTCATCATCTGATGGGTGATCTCGTGGATGAGGGTCTCATTCGTCTCGACGGAGCGGTCCACTTGCACGCGTTTATCGGCGATGACCTTCATGCCGAGGTTGGAGATGGGGACGTAGATGGTCTTGTCCGAGCGGGAGTAGAAACCGCCGCTGCCGACTGGTGCTCCGGTGGCGAGGTAGGCCTCATCCGTGCTGAGGATGCGGGCGCGGAACCACTTGCGCATCGTCTCGGGCGAGGGACGCAGGTCGAGCGGGAGCTGACAGTTCAGCAACCAGGTGGCTTCAAACACACGAGCGAAGTGGCGGACCGCATCCGGGCCGATGGGTGCATCGCAGCAGAACTCAAAGTGCTCGGTGTGGTAGATGTACTCGTCCTTGTTGGGATCCTCGGTGACGACGCGGACCTCAGGCGTGTTTTTCAGCGCCACGCTGCGCGGCCAGGCGGCAAGGGCGGGAACCTCGGGAGCTTCTCGGGGCGGCGTGGGAATGGGCGCGGAACCACGACGGATGGGCATGGCATTGGCGATCGCGGTGCCGTCCTGCGTGGATGAGTCCTTGCTGCTTTTGGAGACGATGAGCTTGGACTTTGGTGTCTGCTTGTCGGAGGCTGGTGTTTCTTCTTCACCACGAAGTTTTTTGAGACTGTGTGCTTGAGCGATAGGTGCTTCGAACGTCTTACCGCGAGCGACGGCGCTGTGCGCGTCGTTTTGAAGAAGCCAGGTGATGGCGATGAAGCCGGAAAAGAACAGCAACGCGGCGACGAGCGTCCATCCGCCGATCATCGTGCAGGCACGCAGGATCTTTGGTCCGCGGTTGGGGAGCGGCAAAGGCGGCGGCTGCGAGACGGCAGGCGCGGCGGCAAGTTGTGGTGGTTGTGGGATGGGATAAGGCATCTGGAATGACGAAATCAGAATGACTAATGACTAGGGGAGCCAGAGCAGGGGAGCAGTGCGGATGAGGAAGATGGATTCGAAGGGCTTCACGGTGGGCGAAGCTGGCGTCCATTGCCCGTCTTCGAGGGTGTGCGACGAGTAGTCGCTCGTTGCGGGCTGCCAGAGGCGCAGGCGATCGCCTTCGGAGAGGTTGGCGGGGACTTCAGCGGAGGTGAGAGAGCCGGTGGTGATGAGCTGGGTGCCTTTGACGAGCGGGATGCGCACTGTCTTGGAGCGGACTTCGCCGGTGTCGGCACGGGTGAAGCCGCTGCTGGTGATTTTGACGAGGATGCCGGTGTGAGCTGTGAACGGCGCATCGACTTCAGCGGGGACGAAGGTGCTCTTGGCGGTGTCGTAGGCGAGGAGGCGGTCGTCGTCGGAGAGATCGGTGGTGGGAAGGAGGGCTTCGAGGGTGTGGTGAGGACGCAGCGTGATGCGGGCGGTGGTGGCTGGGATCGAGGTGATGACCTTGCCAGCCTCGATCGTGGCGGTCAGACCGGCGTGAGGTCCGTCGAGGATTTCGAGTTCGGTGAAGGTGGGGAGTTTGAGGGACTGTGGAAGGGTGATAGTGCCGTCTTCGCTAATGGTGGCAGTGCCGGTGTAGAGGGCGGGCTGCAGGAGGGGCATGCTGAAGGTGCGGGTGCCGTTGGCGAAGCTTTGGAAGGTCCAGGCCTGCGTGGCGCTGGTGGTGGTGGCTTCGGGTTTGCCATCGCGGTTGGCATCGAGATCGACGCGGAGGCGGAGGCCGGCGAGCGTTGCTGTCGCGGGTGCGAGATCGGCGTAGCGACGGGTGACGGTGCCATTGCTGTTGCTGGTGGCGGCGGCGATGAGGTCCTGGCCAGCATTGTCA
>JBKCXA010000765.1:0-2817 GCA_046316935.1 Prosthecobacter sp. | reverse complement strand
GGATTCGACGCCATCGCTGAAGGTGAGGATGCCATGACGCAGGCGTGCCGGGCGGCCTTCGAGCACGAGGAGGATGTTGCCCATCTGCGCCCGCAGCTTGTTGATGCGACCGCCGATGGTCATGCTGCCACTCACATCGAGGATGAAGAGCAGCCCGTTGCCATCCACCTTCACGCCGTCAAAGGTTTCCATGTCGATCATGGTATCGTCCACGGGCTTCACCAGGGCCTGCAGCTTGAGGAAATCGTCAAACTCGGCCGCGGTGTGCATTTTGAACACGAGGCTGGCCTGGTTGGCCGTCCACCACTCTTTCCAGCGGGTGGCGGGCTCCGTGTCAAAGTGCTGTCCGGTGAGCCGGTAAAGGCTGCGGATGACCCGCGAACCGATGGCGGCATCGCTGACATGCGGAAGCAGGGCCTCGACGGCCTGTGCGTGACGCATGCCGCCGAGCGCATCGGCCGCGCAGGCACGGATGACATGCGGAAAGGCCTCCGCGAGCATGGAGCCGATGCGGGTGACGACGATCTCGGGGTTGTCCTCGAAGAAACCGAGGCCGCGGACGGCCATGGCGACTCGGTGGGGATGTCGCAGGTTGGCTGGATCGCCCTTCGCGGCCTCGATCTGGCTCCAAAACCAGCTCCGGGCCTCCGGAGGATGCACTTCGGCAAAGAAGAGCATCGCGTCGTCCTCGCAGTTCGGATGGGCGGCGAGCCACGATACGAGCGTTTGCCTGCCTGGCGCATCCTTGGGCCAGGCAGCGGCGATTTCAGCGAGACGGGCCTTGATGCCTCCGCCGACGCGTCTGCTCGACACGGCATCGAGGATGAGTTGCGCGGCCTTGGGGCCTTGCTGGTCCTGCAAACCGGACAAGCTTTCTTGATCGCCCTCGCGGATGCCCTTGGCGATGGTTTTCAAGACCGCTTCATCATCCGCCGCCTGGGCACCGACAGCCAGGAACAGCCAGAGGACGAGTCGTTTCATGACGGGCGAAAGCAGGAAGGATCAATTCGCGGGCGGGGGCGGCGTGGCTGCCGGATTCAGCGGGCCTTGGATGTTCTGCAAACGCGAGCGGGTGATCTCCGCACGGGCCACATCACGTTCCTCGGGCGAGAGCTCGCGCTCCGCGCCGAGCTGGAGATGGGCGGGCTGGATTTCGAGCAGAAGCAAGTCGAGCAGGCTGCGGTCGCATTGGGTGATGATGTCGAGGTCAGCACCGAGACGCAGCATGGAGAGCAGGTTCAGCGCCTCCTTCGAGGTCAGCACATGAGCATAGCGCAGGATGGCGTAAGCACGGCCCACCTGGTCGCTCAGCATCGTATGATGGTCTTCCAGCAACTTTGCACGAGCGGTCTGCTCGCTGCGGATGACGCCCTCGATGACCTTTTCGATCTGCGTGATGATCTCCGGCTCGGATTCGCCCAGCGTGTGCTGGTTGGAGATCTGGAAGAGATTGCCGAGAGCCTCGGTGCCCTCGCCATACAGGCCGCGCACGGCGAGGCCGATCTTGCCGACGGCTTTGATCACCGGATTGATTTGATCCAGGAGCACGAGGCCGGGCAGATGCAGCATGACGGAGGCACGCATGCCGGTGCCGAGATTCGTGGGGCAGGCGGTGAGGTAGCCGAGCTTGCCATCAAAGGCATACGGCAGGCCCGCGTCCATTTCTGTGTCGATGCGATCGACCAGCTCGTAGGCGCCGCGGAGGTTCAGACCTGGGCGGATGCCCTGCAGGCGGAAGTGATCCTCCTCATTGATCATCACCGAGATGCTCTGCTTGCGGTCGATGACGACCGCGCAGCCGGTGGTGCGGGCGGCGTGCTCGCGGCTGACCAGGTGGCGCTCGACGAGCACCTGTTTGCGGATCTTGCTCAGCTCCGTGTAATCGACGCTGTAACCATCCCGCATCTCCGGCAGCTCCTCGACGACGGGCCGCGCCGCCTTCAGCAGCTCGATGCGTTGATGCTCCTGCGAGAAACCGGGAAACGGAAAGCCGCGCAGATTGCGGGCGAGACGCACGCGCGAGGTCATGACGATCTCGGAATGCGGGCCGCTGCCCTTCATCCAGTCGGCAGGGTTTTTGATGAGAGTGGAAAAGCGCATCATGGCAGGTCAGTTCGCGGCTCCGGCCTTCGTGTGGCGGTCGATCTCCGCCTTGATCAGCGCGGCGTCTTCGTAGCGCTCCTCCTTCACGGCGAGGTCGAGCTCGGCGCGGAGCTTGCCAATGTCTGGCGGCGGCGGTGCAGGCGTGTCTTCCTTGAGCGTGATGGCCGGGGTGGAGATCGTGGAGGTCGGAGCGGGTGCTGGGGCGGGCGGCGGCACGCTGCTGCGGCGTGGTTTCGGCGGCGGCGCGGCGGTGATGATGGCGCTGGGTCGCTTGCCCACATGGCGCGTGCCTTTGTGCATGCCGCGCAGCAGGCCCTCAAGTCCCTCGCGGAAGGTGTCGTAGCACTCTGGGCAGCCCATGCGGCCGATTTTCTTCAACTGGGCCGCGGTAAAGCCGCAGGACGGGCAGGCCAGGTCGGGCGCGGCCTCCATGGCGCGGGGCGCAGCCCCCACAAACGCCTCCGCCAGCCCGAAGCCGGTCACTTCGGTCACGCCTTTGGCCTTCGAGCAGCCTTCACACAGGTTCACCGTGGTCATTTGACCGTTGATGATCTGGGTGAGGAACACGGTGGCCTCTGCATCACAAACATCGCATTTCATGGGTTTGCGGACCGTTAGGACGGAGAAGCGGACGCGTCAACCAATGCCCTGTTCCACCCGCCATTCAGCCAGCGACGCCTCGAATTCCGGATGCTTTGCATAGCTGTAGTGAAA
>JBKCXA010000764.1:0-8415 GCA_046316935.1 Prosthecobacter sp. | reverse complement strand
CAGCGACACCGTTCGATTGCCGCCACTGCCGCCAAAGGTGATGCCGCTCAACGGCAGCAAGGTCGTGTTCGACGAACTAGCGGACAGCGTGAGTGATGCTGCTGCCGTTTCCACATCGCTCACGGTAAAGGCGATGCTGTTGACCGCGACGCCGGGCGTGGTGCGTTGATCCGCGATCCACGAAACCTCCGGGCGAAAGTTCACTGCGCCCTGCGAGGCGGCCTGGATCGTGACTTGCAGATAGGTGACAGACGCGAGCTGTCCATCATTTACCACCAGCGGCACCTCCACCGTGCCCGTGACGCCTGCGGATGAGGTGATGGTGAGCGTGCGGTTTGCGCCGCTGCCGGCGAGGACGAGGCCGCTGTTGTTCAGCCTGCCGCTGTAGGCCGCCACAGGTGGCTGCGTGCTGGCGGCGACATCCGTGTCCGTGCTGAAGGCTTGCAGCGTGAGCGCCGAGGCAGAGGTTTCTGAGTCGCCCACCGTGATGGCGATAGGGGCAGAGGCGATGCCTGCAGTAACGGTGACCGATGCTGGTGCGCTGATCGTGGGAGCGGTGTTCGTCGGTGACGTGAGCACGCCATGCGTGGTGAACCACGCCCGCATGACCGCGTAAATGTCCGCCTGTTTGTAGTTCGTATCGATGATCGCATGCGGCACACCTTGATAGAGAAGGCGTCGATTCGGCACACTGTTGCCTTGCAGAATCGTCTGAAGCGCGGCCGACTGCGAGGGCGACACCGTTCCATCCGCCGTGCCGTGAAACATAAGCACCGGAGCGGAGATGCCTTGTAGCTCCTGCGATGCAGGTGCGGCGAAAGTGGTCGTCGCAGTGCCTGAGGTGCCGCCTGCGCTCAAAACGACCGCCTTGATCTGTGACGGAATCTCGCCCGCGAGCCCTCCATTCATGTAGGATCCCATGCTGTGTCCGAACAAAGCCAGGCGTGACATGTCCACGCCAGGCGTCGCTGCGAGGATTTCCAGGCAGCGCCGTGCGCGGCGGCTGTTCTCCGGGCAGTAGCCTTCGTTGTCACTCGTGTTCACGTTTGCCCCCTCGTGCGTGTAGGATGGGCCTATGCACGCAAAGCCCCAGCTCGCGAGATTGGCGGCATGTTGCGCTGAAAAGTTGGCCGCTGTGCCGCCCTTGCCATGACTGATCAGCACGGCGGGAAAGGGGCCGCTGCCCGAAGGAATGCGAATGATGCCCGAGACGACGCCATCGCTGGCGCTGTAAGTGAAGCTGTTGCCCGTGATCGTGAGTCCGGGCAGGGATTGAGCCCACGCAGCGACCGCCGATGCGGCGAGGCCAAAGATGACGAGGAGTGTTTTCATGGCTTTTTCTCTCCTTCGATGATGACCAGCGCGTCATTGAGCGCCTTCATCGCCAGTTGATGATGGCGCAGCTCGGCACGCTTTTGAAACTCCGCCCACAGCGCCGCGACTTGCGTCACATCGCGCCCGTCGCGCTTCATGCGCTCGATGCCATCCCGCACGCGCTGCAGTTTGCTGCGGATCGTGTCACTACTGCCGGCCATGGGTGACGGACCACTGACACGCAAAGCCATCGCCCGCTTCTGCTGATCGACACTCAGCACGGACTTCGCGATCAGAGTCATCTTGAGCCGCAGCACCTTGATTTTGGACTCCAGGGCCTCGACATCGGTGAACTTGGCCATGACTGCGGCTTCGTCCGGTTTTTGAGCGCTGAGCTGCGCCACAAAACCCGCGGTCACTTCACGCAATTGCCCCTGCAAAGGCATGACCTCGCGTTGCAATGGCAGCAATCGCTCACGCAACTGCGTCTGTTGCCCGGCGCTGAGCCCCAGCGTTTGTGCATTCGGCAGCAGCGCATCAACGGGCAGCATCTGGGCGACAATGTCACGACCTGTCTCCGCATGGAGCAAGGTGCTGACAGCAAAAATGACGAAAAGCAGGTATCGCATAAGCATCAGGGTTGATGGAGCAGTTGATTGATCTCGCGCATGAGATCGTTGTTGGAGGCCAGCGATGCCTCCGCCAGCAGCGCATCGCTCGGAGCCTCCCATTCGGCCGCTTCCAGATCCGCCAGCGCGGCAGCAGAGACTTCAGGCAGGGCGGGATCGTCAGACCGGATCGCAACAGTGCCGATCATCAGTGTGCATGCGGCGATCCCTGCGCCTGCGACTTTCCATGCGAAAGGCAGCGCATGCTGCTCTCGCAGGGCGCTGAGAACGCGGGCTTCCGTGCGCGGCAGAGGCTCGGGCGTTTCGGCGGGAGACTTTCGCGAGGCAGCAGAGAGTTGATCCAGCCAGTTGGGGTTCAGTTTCATGAGCGATCAGGTTCGAGTTTCTCCAGTGCCGCCTTCATTCGGGCGCGGGCACGGTAGGCGCGGACTTTGAGAATGAGTTTGTTCGTGCCGGTGAGTGAGGCGGCCTCCTCCAGCGTGCGTTCTTCGAGATGCAGCAGCGTGATGATCTGGCGATCCGTCGCGCTGAGCATGTCGAGCAGCGCGTGGAGCAGTTCGCGACCATCGCCAGGTGAGGTATCGAGCGTGCTGCCGTCTTGCAGGCTCAGCGCGGCCTGCTGCTGCTCGGCGCTGAGATCTGACCAGAGGATGGACGGCTTCCGACGCCGCGTGCGCAGCCGTTTCAGGCACACATTCACCGCGATGCGCCCCACCCAGGCCTCCAGCGGTGACGAAGGCTGCCAGCGATGCAGATGCTCGAAAACCCGTATCCACGTCTCCTGGACCACGTCCTCGATCTCGTGCAAAAACGGCAAATGACGCCGAGCGATGCCCGCGACCAGCGGATGCAAATCGCGCATCAACTCGCGTGCCGCCGCCTCGTCGCGCCGCATCACCCAGTCGTGGGCGAGTCGGGTGGAGTCTTTGTTGGTCAGCGGCATGGAAAGCGTTCACAGAGCATCGGGGGTTCAATGGCTCCAATCCCGACGCACATCGCTGGTAACAGCCGATTTGACAAAAAGTCGTCCACCTGCCGTAAAGCCCCCGCAACCGGCCGATTCCTAGCGTGACTCAGGAATCACCATCGTTTCGTCCTTCGTCTCGGAGTGCCACTTTTTGAAGGCGGTCATCAAGCGGTCGAGATGCGGCTTCGCGGTGGGATCATTAGCGAGGTTGTGCAACTCACCGGGATCGTTTTGGAGGTCGTAGAGCTCGATGAGGGGCGGTGAACCACCAAGGGCATGCGGGTCCATGGTTTGGAGCATGCGGAAGGCCTCGGGGAACTCGGCTTTGCGGAGGACGAGCTCGCCATAGACGCGGTTGATCCATGGTTTCATGTCGCGGAGGTCGGCGTTGATGACTTTCGTCTCGTTGAGACGGCTGCGGAGGATGAGTTGATGCGTGGCGTCTAGCACGGCGCGTTCTTCCATGCCTCGTTTTTGATTCAAGGAGCGACCGGAGACCTCGGCGAAGATGAAATCGTGGCCTTTGGCATCGCTTTCACCTTCGAGCAGCGGCTTGAGGCTTTTGCCGTTCAAAGGTGCATCGTAGGCGATGCCGAGCACGTCGAGCAGCGTGGGCAGCAAATCGAGCTCGCTGACCAAGGCGTCGCTCACGAGTGGTTTCGCGCCGGGAAGCTGGATGACGAGCGGAACATGCAATCCGAAATGGTAAGGCGTCATTTTGCCATGCGGATAGGCCGGGCCGTGATCACCCATGAAGATGACGATCGTGTTTGATTCGGCGCCGGAGTCGCGCAACGCGTCGAGAGCCTCGCCGACGGCTTGATCGGCCTTTTGCACGCCGTCGAGGTATTCGGCCCAATCGCGACGAATGACTGGCGTGTCCGGCAGATGCGGTGGCAGCACCACTTTGGCCGGATCGATGCTGATGGGCTGCTTTTCGCTGTTCACGAACGGGCGATGCGTTGAGGTGATGGTGTTGTGCATCAAGAACCACGGTTTGCCCGCCGCGCGCTTGATTGTGCCGTTCAGCGCCTGTTTGGCTGGCACTTTCGGAAAGAAGTCATGATACGGAAAGCGCTCGTTTGGCGAGACATGCAGCTTTCCGCTGACGGCAGCGTGGTAGCCATTCTGCACGAGCACCTCGACGAGCGTCGGCGCCGTGCTGCGGATGCGTGTATGCAGGTAGGGCGGCGATTTTTTCTCCGCGTCGGTGAGTTTCTCGGCGCGCTTAAGGTAGTTGTTCGTGTTGTTCACGAGTCCGTTCACGTGGCTGTACAAACCCGTCATGATGCAGGCCTTCGACGCCGAGCAGACCGGATACGCGACATACGCCCGCCGAAACAACGCCCCGCTCGCCGCCAGCGAGTCCATGTTCGGCGTCTGGATGTCCGTGCGGCCCAACGCGCTCATGTGCGCCCCCTGATCCTCGGTGAGGATGAAGAGGATGTTCGGCTGCGCCGACAATGACGAATGCAGAAGGGCGAATGACGAAAGGAGAAGAATGAGCAGGGCGCGAAGCATGAGGTTTGGTAGAAAGATTAGGGGTAGAAAAACTTTAGAGCCAGAGGGTTTGGGAAAATGTTTCTACCAACATGCTTCGGCCTCACGGAAACGAGGGCGTGCAGATTTCGATGGCTTGCTTGAGCGAGCCGAGCTTGTCGGGGCGGGTGGGGCTGAACTCTTGGGCGATGAAATCGCGGTAGCCGGTTTCGAGGATGGTGCGCACGACGGCGGGGTAATGGATCTCTTGGGTGTCGTCGATCTCGTGGCGTCCGGGCACGCCAGCGGTGTGGTAGTGCGCGAACCACTGATGATGCTCTTTGATCGTGGCGCAGATGTTTCCCTCCATGATCTGCATGTGGTAGATGTCGTAGAGGATGCGGAAGCGCGGATGATCGAGCTTTTCGCACAAACTGATGCCGAAGGGTGTGTTGTCGCCCTGGTAGTCGGCGTGGTTCACTTTGCTGTTGAGCAACTCCATGACCATCGTGACGCCGAGCTTGTCGCACAGCGGCATGAGCTTCGAGAGGCCGGCGGCGCAATTTTCGATGCCTTTTTCGTCGCTGAGGCCGTTTCGCAGGCCGGAGAAACAGATCACTTTCTTCACGCCTGCGTCGGCGGATTGCTGGATGAGCTGCGTGTAGCCCTCGATGAGCACAGGATGATGAGCGGGATCATTCCAACCGCAGTTGATGTGCGTTCCAGGCAGTTTTTTCGTGGTGAAACGGCCCACGGCGCAGGTGAGGCCGTGTTTGATGACCGTGGCGTAGTCCGCAGGCTCCAGCAGCTCGATGGACTCGATGCCGAGCCCTTTGCAAGCCTCGCAAAACTCATCGAGCGGCACTTTGCCAAAGGTGGCGCGACAGACGCTGTGACGCAGTTTGGCACCCGCCGGTGATGCTTGAGCGAAGACGCGGCTCTGAGCGGCGATGCCCGCGGAAAGCGTGCTGAGGAGAAGCTGGCGACGGTTCATGATCGTCTCAGAGTTTAAGGTGAGCTCACACCGGCACCGTCGTGCCGGGAATGGCGACGGGATACCAGCCGTCGGCGTCGGGTTTGACGGGCGGCTCGGTGTTCCAGGTGATGTTGTCGGGCACGAGGGACTCGGTGGAGTTGAAAGCCTGCTCCCAGGTGATGACCTGGCCGGTGTAGGTGGCCATGCGGCCCATGACGCCCATCATGCTGCTGTGCGCGGCGTATTCGGCATCGTTGCGCACTTTGCCGGTGCGGATGTTTTCAAAGAAGGTGTCGTGCTCGAGCTGGTAGGCGTCTTCTTTGTTGCGCGTGCGTTTGCCGCCGGGCGGCTGGCCGTTGATGAGGAAGCGGCCGTTGTTCGCGAGGTCCGCCGTGCCTTTGACGCCGTGGAAGTGCTCGCTCACGTCCTTCTGGCACTTGCCGCCGATCTGGCAGCACTGGCTGAGGATGCGCATGCCGTTGTCGTATTCAAACTCGACGGTGTGATGGTCAAAGATGGTGCCGTTTTCCTTTGCGCGACGCACCTGACGCCCGCCCTGACCGATGGCACTCACGGGCATCTTGCCCTGCATGACCCAGTTCGCGACGTCGAGATTGTGGCAGTGCTGCTCGAGGATGTGATCGCCGCTCATCCAGGTGAAGAAATACCAATTCCGGATCTGGTAGTGCATCTCGCTCTCGCCGGGTTCACGCGGGAAACCGGGGCGCGAGGTGCCATTCCAATACACGCGGCCATAGACGAGGTCGCCGATCTCGCCCTGATGGATGCGATTGATGACGTCGATGTAGCTCGGTGCGTAACGGCGCTGAAAGCCGACGCAGACATTGAGGTTCTTCTTTTTCGCCTCCTCGGCTGCAGCGAGCACACGACGCACGCCCACGGCATCCACGGCGACGGGTTTTTCCATGAAGACATGCTTCCCGGCCTTGATGGCCTGCTCGAACAAAAATGGCCGCGGTCCCGGCGGCGTGGTGATGAGCACGACATCGGCGAGCTGATACACCTTCTGCCAGTCCTCGAATTGCGTGAAGACCTGATCCGGTGGCACATCGACCTGGCCTTCGTGTTTCTGCTTCAAAATATTGAGCGCCGCCTGCGCCTTGCCTTCGAGCGGATCGAGCACCGCGACGAGCTTGATCGTTGAGCCAGCGCTGAGCGCCTGATTGCACGCCCCCGTGCCGCGACCGCCACAGCCGATGAGTGCGATCTTGATGTCGCTGCTGCCATTCGCGGCAAAAGCATGCGTGGCAGCGGAGAGTGCCAACCCAGAGGTGCTGGCGAGGAAGGAACGGCGCGTCGGGGTGGTCATGGTGGTGGTTGGTGTTGAAGAAGAGCTGATCAAAACTGCAGCAACTCACCCACAGGCAGCGGCTTCTGCTGGCGGATGGATTCTTCGGCGACAAGGCAGAGACCAGCACTCCACAGGCCGTCCAAGCCGGTCGCGATGGGCTTTTTGCCGCTGCGCACCATGTCGATGCATTGGGCGATCTCTTCACGGAGCTCGAAGACCTCACCGCTTTGCTTGGTGAGCGTCAACTCTTCGAGTTTTTCGCCGTCGAAGACTTTCAGGAAGGCCGTGGGCTCCAGCGTGCGATCGAGAGCGCCGCTCCAACCAGCCCACAATGCGCCTTTGGTGCCGCTGACCTTCACGGTTTGATGATGCTCAAAGGCGGCGAGCGTTTGCGACACGACGGCGTAGCTGCCGTTCGGGTATTTGAACATGGCGCTGAAGTTGTCGAAGAGTGTCGGGCGCTGCGGATCGCGTGAGTTGCCGTAGGCGTAGAGTTCGACGGGATCGCCGCTGCCTTCGAGATACCAGCGAGCGAGGTCGAAGAAGTGAATCGGCTCCTCCAGCACCCACGAACCGACGCGGCTCTGATCGTAGCGCCAGCCGGATGCACCCTGACGGTAAGGTTTCCGCGAAAGCTCCACCAACACGTATTGCGGATCACCGATGGTGCCTGCCGCGATGATTTCTTTGATGCGGCCCCATTGCGAAGAGAGCCGCAACTCATGCCCGACAGCGAGATGCACGCCGTGATCGCGTGCGCCCGCGACGATGGCTTTGCAATCGTCGAGCGTGATGGCCATCGGCTTCTCCAAAAGCACGTGTTTGCCCTTCTGCATCGCAGCGAGCGCGATTTCGCGATGCGTGTGGCTTGGCGTGGCGATGTCGATGATGTCAAAATCGGCCTTCGCGATCATTTCGAGGCTGTCGGCGAAGATTTGGGCCTCGGGATACAACTTCCGCGCTTCTTCACGCGAGGCCTCCGATGGCGCGGTGATGGCAACGAGTTGAGCATCCGGGTTTCCGGCGATGGATTGAGCATGAAATTTGCCCCAAGCTCCAAAGCCTGCGAGTGCGAAACGAACGGGATTCATGATGTGGGGTGGAATGGGAGAGTTGGAGTGTAGGCTTTAGCCGATCTGGGGAGTCGTGAAGGTCGAAGAATCGCCTAAAGGCTGGACTCCAACGAGTGTTATCGACGCTCTGCTGTGGTCAATGGCGTGACAGGATCTGCAACGCGGCGGTTTTGGAGTTCGTTGATGCGGCAGGTGGGGAGTTTCGGCAGGACGTATTTCGCGAAGAGATCGCACTCATCGAGATGCGGGTAGCCGCTGAGGACGAAGGCTCGCATGCCCATGTCCATGTAGCGGTTCAGTTTCGCGAGCACCTGATCTGGATCGCCGACGATGGCGCTGGCGCAGCCGCTGCGGGCGAGGCCGATGCCGCTCCAGAGATGGTCCTCGATGTAGAGATCCTTGCATTGAGCACGGAGTTCATCCTGACGCTTCACACCGGCGCTTTGGCTGTCTTGCGAGCGTGCTTTGATCTCCGCGCCCTTGGCGGCGTCCAGCTTGGAAATGAGCCTGTCAGCCGCAGCGCGAGCCTCGGCTTCGGTTTCGCGCACGATGACATGGCTGCGGAAGCCGAAGTCGATCTTGCGGCCATACGCGGCGGCCTTTTCGGACATCACGCGCATCGTTTCGGCGATGCGGTCCTCCGTCTCCGGCCACATGAGGAAGAC
>JBKCXA010000763.1:0-5662 GCA_046316935.1 Prosthecobacter sp. | reverse complement strand
CACCTCATCATCAAACACCAACCGATCCCGACTCATCTTCCGCCGATGACTCAGCACATGAAAATAAGCGATCTTCGACGCCCATGCGAAAAAGCTCGTCCCCGGCTGAAAATCCGCCCGCTTCTGCCAAGCCGTGACGCTAACCTCCTGCAACACATCCTGCGCCGCCACCCGATCCGGCAGCAGCGACAAAATGTAACCATACAGCGAGTTTTGGCTCGCCGTGAGGTCTTGGATGAACTGGTCGGATTCTCCGGTCACGAGAGAGAATGACCGAAGCGGCAGAAATCTCACACGAAAGGAAAGTGTGAGTTCTGACGGTGCTCACGCGCAGCCGCATGAGACGGCCAGAAGACCTTCAGCGGCGGCCTCAGGTCAAACTTCAGCGCGGTGAGATCCATATCCCCTTTCTGGACATCCGCGTCGTGGCACTCGACACAGTGCTTTTCGAGGAAAACTGCGATAGGGACAGCCGCGAATGAATGGCCGCAAAGGAGCGCCATCAGCGCAAAAGGGGCAGATCGAAGCATGGGGGTGGGTCGTCAACGTGGGCGAACCGGTGGTCTATCGCAGGTCGTAGCGAGGTGAAACGAGGAGCGAGACGAAAATCGAGGCGGGGCTTGATTTGGTCGTTTACATGTTCTAGTGAACACTATATGAAAACGGCCCTGTTTGAACTCCAAAACCTCCTCCGCGACCGCTTTCCTGAGGCCATGGCCGCCTCGTCGGACTCGCGTCGGCTCCAGGTCGTGCAGCCGACGCTTCAACCGGGAAAACTGGTCGAGATCACCGGGCCGGACTCGGGCCTGTTGATGCATCGATTCATCGCGGCGCAGCCTTGTGCGTTGATCGATGCGGCGGATGCGTTTGAGCCGGGCGGGCTTGAGGCGAGTGCGCTGCGGCATCTGCTTTGGGTGCGATGTCAAAAGGCCAGCGAGGCGATGCGGGCGGCGGATCTGCTGCTGCGGGATGGAAACCTGCGCGTGGTGCTGATCGATCTGCGACTGCGGCCGGAGCGGGAGCTTTTCGCGCTGCCTTCGAGCGTGTGGCATCGGCTGCGCCTGCTGGCGGAGCGCGGTGGCGCGGCGGTGGCGGTGTTTTCACCTTGCCAGGTGGTGGCCTGCGCGGCGGGACGCTGGGCCGCGCCGCAGACATCGCCGCTCACGCTCGCGGCTTGATGAAACCTTCACCCGTGATGATGCATGTTTGCTGCCTGGTGGCTTCCACGTTTCGTTTTGCAGGCTCTGCGAGTCCTGACGCGGGATCGCGTGGCCGTGCTGGAGTCGCAGGCGATGAAGGCGGAGGACGCGCGGCTGCTGTGCGCCTCTGAAAACGCGGAGCGCGAGGGCGTGCAGGCGGGCATGACGGCCTCGCAGGCGCAGGCGCGATGCCCGCGATTGCGCCTGTTGTATCGCGATGAAAAAGCGGAGCTGGAACTGCAACGGCGGCTGCTGCACGCGGCGGAGAGCTGGACGCCGGATTATGAGGCCACGCAGCCCGGCTTGTGCGTGCTGGATTTGTCCCGCCGGCGCATGAGCGAGCCGTGGCATGATCTCGGCGTGCTCATGCATCGCGAGTCGGCCGCGCTCGCGATGGAGATGCGCATCGGGTTGGCGGACAAGGCCGACCTCGCGGTGCTCGCCGCGCATGTCGCCGATCCGGTGCGCGTGATCCGCGATGGCAAAGAAGCGCTGCGTGAGCTGCCGATGACCGTTTTGTGTCGGAACCCGGAGCTGCTGCAGTTGCTGCATCTCTGGGGCGTGCGCACGCTGGGACAATTCAATGCGCTGCCGAGGGCGGAGATCGCGCGGCGGCTCGGTGCGGAGGGGCTCGCGCTGCACGATCTCGCACGCGGTGGCAAAGAGCGGCTGCTGCGGCTGGTGCGGCCCGTTTGTCTCTTCCGCGAGGAACGCGAACTTGAAGCGCCCATCGAGTGCCTGGAGCCGCTCATGCATCTGCTGCGCGGCATGCTCGGTCGTTTGTGCGCGAGGCTGGCGGAGGCATGGCGTGTGGCAGGCAGGTTGATGCTGGGGCTGCGTTTTGAGGATCGCAGCATGCACGAGCGTGATCTGCGTGTCGCGGAGCCCACGCGTGATGAGGCGGTGCTGGGTCGCGTGCTCGAAGCGGCACTGGAAGGCGTGAAAGCCTCCGCGCCCATCATCTTCGTCTCGCTCGAAATCGTGCCCGTGCGTGCCGCGGCGAGCCAGGCGGGCCTTTTCGATCAAGGCCTGCGCGATCCGAACCGCTTCGCCGAGACGCTCTCCGCGCTTGAGGCATTGCTCGGCAAAGGTCGCGTCGGTCGCGCCGAGCTGCTGCCCTCGCGTCGCGTGGATGCGTTTCGCGTGGTGAACTTCCTCGACGCACCCGCACCATCCATCGAGCACACCGCGGGCGGCCCGCCGTTGCAGCGCTTTCGCCCGCCGCGTCCAGCGAGGCTTGTGTGGCAGGGCTGGCGACCGGTGGCGCTGCATCTGGATCGTGAAACGAAGCCGCTCATCTCGGCCAGCGGCCCGTGGTTTCTCTCCGGCGAGTGGTGGGACACGCAGCAGGCCTGGCAGCATGAAATCTGGGACGCCGCCACCGATGACGGCGCGCTCTACCGTCTCGTGCGTGAGCATGAAGTGTGGCGTGTGGAGGGAAGGTATGGGTAGCTTCAGAGGAGCTGCATTTTGAGTATTGTCATCCCCCGGACCGGTATTACACTTCACCCATGAAAACGATCACCATCAAGCTGCCCGAGTTCCTGAACTCATCGCTCGACGCGGCGGCCAGCAGCCGCAAGCAGACGAAGTCTGCCGTGGTGCGTGATCTTTTGATGCAGGCGCTGCCTCACGGCGGCCAGGCTGCGGCCAGGAAAAAAGCGCGGCCCTCCCTGCATGACAGGCTGAAGAAATACCAGGACGCGGGGCCGACGGGCATCCCTGATCTGGCATCCAATCCCAGCCATCTTGCTAGCTATGGCCGCTAATCTCGGCGTCTTGCTCGATTCAGGCCCGTTGGTGGCCTACCTCGCCAGTGACGAGGCTCATCACGCATGGGCCACGGAGCAGTTCCGCCAGCATGACGGCCCTGTCATCACCTGCGAGGCGGTGATCAGCGAGGCGTGGTTCTTGCTGCGCCGCCAGCCGCGGCATCTCAGCCGTCTGCGGGCGATGCTGGCCGATGGGGTGTTCGATCTTTCGTTTCACCTCGAAGACCACGCCGCCGTCATCAGCCGCATGATGGACCGCTACCACGATGTGCCGATGTCCCTGGCGGATGCCTGCCTGGTGCGCCTCTCCGAGGTACATCCCCGGCTGCCTTTGCTGACTCTCGACTCGGATTTTAAAATCTACCGCCGTCACGGCCGGCAATTGATTCCCGTCATCACTCCCGATTGATCCAGCGGGCTCATTCTCCCGCTTTGGATGGCAGCAAGGCTGCCGCATCTCCCTCATTGATCTCATGTTTACGGAACTGCACGCCCGCAGCGCCTTCTCATTCCTTCGCGGGGCTTCCTCGCCGGAGGAGATGGTCACGCGGGCGGCGGAGCTGGGCATGCAAAGCATCGCGCTCACGGATCGCGATGGCGTTTACGGCTCCGCACGAGCGCATCACAAGGCGAAGGAACTCGGTCTGCGTGCGATCACGGGCTGCGAGCTCACGATGGAGTGCGGCTGCGTGCTGCCGGTGATCGTGCGCACGCGTCGCGGCTATCAAAACCTCTGCCAGATGCTCACGCAGGCGCATTTGCAGGCGGCGAAGGGTGAAAGCCGCGTTTCATGGGCCGCGCTCGAAAATTTCGCGGAAGGCCTCACCGTGCTCACCGGCGATGAAGACGGCGTTTTGAGCCAAAACGAGCCTTTGGAGGCTCTGGAGTGCTTGAAACGCATTTTCGGTCGCGAGCATGTTTTCGTCGAAATCCATCGCCACCGCGTGCCGCGTGAAAATGAGCGCGTGCGCCGCTGCTGCGATCTCGCTTTGGCCGCGAAACTGCCGCTCATCGCGTCGAATGCGCCGCTGTATGCGCGGCCGGAGGGACGCATGCTGCAGGATGCCTTCACCGCGCTGCGGCATCACACGACGCTCGATGAGGCAGGTCTGCGGCTCGCGCCGAATGCCGAGCGCTGCCTGAAATCCGCCGCGCAGATGCGCGAGCTGTTTCACGATCTGCCGGAGGCCTTGAAGAGCACGCAACACATCGTCGAGAGCGTTGAGTTCGGGCTGGAGAATCTCGGCTACGAGTTTCCGCAGTATCCCGTGCCTGCGGAGCACTCGCAGGACAGCTTTTTACGCGAGCGCACGGACATCGGCGCTCGTGAGCGCTACCGCGAGATCACGCCGGAGGTGCGCCTGCAGCTTGATCATGAGCTGCGGCTCATTTCGAAGCTCGGCTTCAGCGGCTACTTCCTCGTCGTGTGGGACATCGTGCGCTGGGCAAGGCAGAGCGGCATCCTCGTGCAGGGACGCGGCAGCGCGGCGAACAGCGCCGTGTGCTACAGCCTTGGCATCACGAATGTCGATCCCATCGCGCAGCGCCTGCTGTTTGAGCGTTTCTTGAGCGAGGGCCGCAACACCTGGCCCGACATCGACCTCGACCTGCCGAGCGGCACGCAGCGTGAACGCGTGATCCAGGAGGTGTATCGACGCTTCGCGCCGCATGGAGCCGCGATGACCGCGAACGTCATCACCTACCGCGGTCGCAGCGCCATGCGCGAGATGGGCAAGGTGCTGCACCTGCCACAGGACGTCATCGAGCGCTTCAGCGATCTCTACGCGAACGGCGACTTCCCGCACACGCTGCAGCTCGATGAGCAAATCCGCCGCGCCGGCTTGCCGCAGGGCCATCCGCGACTGCCCGCCTTGATCAAACTCTACCACCTCGCTTACGGATTGCCGCGCCACCTCGGCCAGCACAGCGGCGGCATGGTGCTGTGCACCGCCGGTCTCGATAAAATCGTGCCGCTGGAGCCCGCGAGCATGCCAGGACGCGTCGTCGTGCAGTGGGACAAGGACGACTGCGAGGACCTCGGCATCATCAAGGTCGATCTGCTCGGCCTCGGCATGATGGCGGCGATTGAAAAGACCCTCGAGGTCAGCGCCGCGCGTGGCAGGCCCGTCGATCTCGCGCAACTGCCCAAAGACGATCCCGCCTGCTTTGATCTCATGCAGCGGGCCGATACCGTGGGCGTTTTCCAGATCGAAAGCCGTGCGCAGATGGCCACGCTGCCGCGCATGAAGCCCACGTGCTTTTATGATGTCGTCGTCGAGGTCGCCATCATCCGCCCCGGGCCCATCGTCGGCAGAATGGTGCATCCGTATCTCAATCGCCGGAACGGCAAGGAGCCTGTCGATTACATTCATCCCGACTTCGAGCCCGTGCTGGCACGCACGCTCGGTGTGCCGCTTTTTCAGGAGCAGGTGCTGAAGATGGCCATGATCATCGCCGACTTCACCGGCAGCGAAGCGGAGGAATTGCGCCGCGCGATGAGCTTTCACCGTAGCGAGGAGCGCATGACGAAGGCGCTCGACAAGCTCACCGCCGCCATGTCGCGCAAGGGCGTCGATCCTGCGATCCAAGATCGCATCGTGAAAAGCATCCGCAGCTTTGCGCTTTACGGCTTTCCCGAGAGTCACGCCATCAGCTTCGCGCTGCTCGCCTATGCCAGCGTGTGGCTGAAGG